>CAZFGQ010000051.1:0-19953 GCA_964518675.1 uncultured Spirochaetota bacterium | reverse complement strand
CAATTATAAGGGGTTGGTCCTATGGGATCCATTATAACCCATATGGAGCTCAGCAAATTTTTTATATTATCATTTTCAGGCTGGAATTTTCATACTGAATTATAACAACTAATTTAACTAAAATCAGGGTAGGTTATTTATCCAAATTTCTTTATATCATGCCTTTCTCTCATCTTTAAGGCACATATCTCTCGGTTTAACTTGCTTATGAGTTCTCTATCTCTCATAATTATCCTGTTATTTTTTAATTTTTTCTCTATCTTCTGAAGAATGCTATTGAGAAAATCATTTTTCTCATCAAGCCTATATGTAACCCATCTACCGTCCTTCTCATTTATCAATAGCCCATAGTTTTTCATTAATTTGAGGTGAGCAGAAATTGTTGAAAGTGCAATGTTTAAAACCTCTGTTATTTCACAAACACAGAGGGGTCTTTGTCTCAGCATCAGCAAAATTCGCAATCTATTTTCATCACTCAAAGCCTTGAATATGTTAAGAATTTTTTCCATAATTCTTCCTTATTTAATCCACGAATTATAAAATGAAAATAAGTAATTTTTAAAATTTTTCAAGCAAAAGCATAAAATATTATTACAGTCAAAAAATAATAATCAACAGGTATCCTATAACTAGAAAAAATCATTAAAATCAAAATAAATCATGTAAAAATAAGAACTTGACGGTAAAATAATACTTCTATAATTTTAAGAAAATAGAATTATTTATTTCATATTAATTTTCACTATAATATCCAATTCAAATAGTAAATATGAAAGAAACAACCAAATTCTTTCTGATAATATTACCATAGTCTTGAGATTGTTATTGCAAAAGCAGTTGGAGCAATAGTATTCTCAATCATAATTGGTCTTCTAATGCACATCATATTTATATTCGTAACAATTTTTCTTGGATATATCTTCAGAGGATTCCCGCCAGGAACTGAAATAATCAAAAAAGACCAGGAGGTTGAGCTCTGGAGAAGCTATATTTTTAGAACTATTCTGCTTAGAATTGCTCCATAATTTGCAAAAGTGAGAAAGCCCGTTCAGAAGGTGGTATAATGGGTAGAGAGATTAAAAAGATAGATCCCCATCCTGACTATCCACCAGAAAAAGGTAGATATCTAAGGGGAAACGATTATTCACCAGTTGCCGTCGTAATTATTCTCAATCGAGATGAAGATAAAATACCTCCAGAAATTGAAGAACTAGTTAGAACAGGAGTTGAAACTGGAGCTGCCCTTTCAGGTACACTGCAAACTCCTAATATAGGTATTGAAAAAATAATCTGCAATGTGGTTGCCAATCCAAACATAAGATATATCATCCTCAGCGGACCCGAGTCAGAAGGACATCTCACAGGAGATGCTTTTAAAGCTCTTTTCAAGAATGGTGTTGACGAAAAGAAGAGAATTATCGGTACAGAGGCAAAACATCCATATCTTTATAACATTCCAATGGAGTTTATAGTTCGTTTTTTAGACCAGGTAAAACTAATTGATCTTCAGTTTAAAGGAACCCCGGAACTTATAAGAAAAGCTGTTTGGTCCTGTTATCAGGAAGATCAAGTTGAGTTTATGGAATATAAACTCCACGATCCAGGAGCTTATCCAGAACCCCCACTCAGTGGTAAAATAACCTGGAAGTTCTCAAGGCCATGGGCGGAACCAGATGATGATAATGAACGTAGGGCGGTTAAAAAAATGCAGGAGATGATAGAAAGGTTAAAAAAGGAAAGAAAATCTAACTGAATTTCCACCAATGTAAAGATAGAATTTCAAAATATTATAAAAATCTATAGTCTTCAGCAGATAAAACCCGATGTTTCCCCTCTTAAGTATTTTCTGATATTCTCTGCCACGCCGTTCATAAGCCTTTGTCTCGCTTCAACTGTTGCCCAGGCACAATGGGGAGTTATAATAAGATTCTTTACATCTTCAAGCAACGGATTCCCATCAACCGGAGGCTCTTTCGATAAAGTATCCACTCCTGCACCAGCTATAATCCCTCTATTTAGCGCCTCTGCAAGATCCTTTTCATTGACTATTCCACCCCGGGCCGTATTTATGAGAATTGCACTGTTTTTCATTTTCTTCAGCACACCCATATCTATCAAATTCCTTGTTTTCTCTGTCAATGGGCATGTAACAACAACTACATCGGCCCGGGATACTATTTCATCCAGTGAATAATTTCTATAACCACTTTCATCCAGCTCCTTTACATCATAGGGCATAACCTTCATACCGAAGGATTCTGCCACATCTGCAACCTTTCTTCCAATATTACCGAAACCAATAATACCGATGGTTTTGCCCGCAAGTTCAAAGGTATGGTATTTCAGAATACCAAAGGTCTTCGACCTCTGCCATTCACCACTCTTTACCTCCTGGTTATACTCAAAAAGTTTCTGAGAAAATGCAAGTATCATGGAGAAGATAAGCTGAACAACCGAGTTTGTTGCATAGCCAGCTACATTGGCAACGTGAATGCCATGCTTTTTAGCTCCCTCAATATCTACGTTGTCATATCCCGTTGCAGCTTCACAGATTAACCTAAGAAGAGGAAGTTGTTTAAAATGTTTTTCTCCGATTTTCACTTTATTCAATATTATAACCTCTGCTTCTTTACAGTATGGTACCGGATCATCATCTGGTAATAGGCTGTATCCTTCATAATTTCCCAGTTTTTTGATCTCCGATAAATCTATATCATCATCAAGAATAACCGTATTTTCATCTAAAAATACTATCCTTAATTCAGACATATTTTTAATAAACCTCCCTTAATTAATTCAAGAGCAATTGTGTAAATATTTTAATTTTATGTGGTTAAAAACTCAAAGTTTAAATACTAAAGAATTTCCCTTTTACCGATCTCAGTAGAAACAAATACCTTGGTCAATTCGGGATTTTCCTGAAGCTCTTTTAGCGCATCCTCAAGCTCTTCAACAGGAACAATCATTGAGAACATAGGTTCTGGATCTATTCTTCCATATTGCAATAATGCTATGGCGTCCGACCAATCGTTACCAAAACCAGCACATGACCCTACTATCTTTCTTTCGCCTAGTACGATATCAAAAGGCTTCAGCGGTATGGTATCATCAACACCTGTTATTCCAAAAGCTGCAAGCACTCCTCCAGGTCTGGTCATTTCAAGAGCCTGACTGTATGTCTCAGGAGTACCAACAGCCTCAATAACAAAATCAGCACCTCTCCCTCCTGTTAACTTTCGCACTTCCTCAACTGGATCAGAAACCTTTTTCACATTTATAGTATAATCTGCCCCCATTTTCCTTGCCATCTCAAGCCTTTTTTCATTCCTGCCGAGGAGAATGACAGGTGCTGCACCTCTGGTTTTTGCAACAACAGCATGAAGCATTCCAAGTTTGCTGCCGAGTATGGCTACGCTTGAGCCAATCTCCACCTGCATTGCCTTGGCAGAGTGAATCACACATGAGACCGGCTCGATAAATGCACCTTTCAGGAAATCAATATTTTCAGGTAACTTATGGACTAATTCCCAGGGCGCTTTGACATACTCCGCATATGTTCCATTTACATGGATACCAAGTTGGGCGAACTCCGGACACATCAGCTTCTGGCCCCGTTTGCAATAGAAACAGTGACCACAGCTCATATTAATATCCGCCGTAACCCTGTCTCCGATTTTAAGACCAACAGCATTCCTTCCAACCTTTTCAATTACACCTGAAAACTCATGACCAGGTATTAGAGGGAGTTTATCCTTTGAGTATTTTCCTGTATATATGCTGAAATCTGTTCCACATATTCCAGTATACTTAACCTTTATAAGAACCTCATCATCACCTATTTCCGGTACAGGAACCTCTTTTACAACAAGCTTTCCTGGCTCCTCAACTACTGCTGCTTTCATCTTTTGAACCATACTTTCACCTCCTGATTTGCACTGTTTTGAAATATATTTATTAATTATGGTTTTCCATATCTACTGTAAAACCTCCTTAAATGAAAGGACAAACCTCGAGTTTTCAAAGTGAAATGCAAATTATTGATTCAACTGGTACTGTTCTATATGTCCAATGATGCAAGGAGATCTCCTATTTTACCCTGATATTCCCTGACAATTGAAAAAACCTCTTTGAGCTTCAGATATTTTTCAACATTTTCGGGTATTGGTATTTTAACATCCATGGTTTTATGAATTTCATCTATCCTGTTAAAATCCTTCCAGAGGCCAGTACCTACCGCTCCACATCCCGCCGCACCAAGCGACCCTGCGTTCTGACCTATATTTGTTCTTAAAACCTCCATATTGTATACATCAGCAAAAATCTGAAGCCATAGTTCTGACTTTGCTCCACCGCCAACCATTAACATCTGACCACGCAACCTCGTATGTTTTTTTAATTCATCCAGTACAATGCCGAGATTAATAGCAATCCCCTCAAAACACGCCCTGATTAAGTCCTCTCTAGTGTGGCCAAGGTCGATTCCAATATAACCTCCCCTTATATTAGGTGATGGCTCCTGTGAGCTTCCACCAGCAAGACTTGGATTAAATATTAGTTTATTTGCCCCTATGGGGGATTTTGAAGCCATTTCGCTTAATTTTTCGTATATATTGTCTCCTGTTTTCTCGCATTGCCCGATAACATCCCTGAACATATTGTTTTTAACCCATTCAAGAGAAGTTCCTGCACTGAATATACTCATAGCAGAGGTATACATTCGAGGAATCACGTGAGCAAAAACAAACGGTTTGGTCTCTGGATCTAATACAGGTTTTCCAGAGGATACAGCTATCCAAGAAGACGATCCCAGAGATGTGTATACCCTTCCTTCAGATATATTTTTAGCCCCTAGTGCCATACATGAATTATCAACCCCTCCACAGACCACAACGACATTTTTATTGAGACCAAGCTTCTCAGCTACCTCAGGTAAAAGATTACCAACAACAAATGTTGATGCCTTAACTTCTGGAAAATGTTCACTGTCTAACCCAGCCGATTCAATAAAATCCTCATCGTACCGCCATGAGAAAAGATTGAAAAATCCGCTTCCCGATGCATAGGAGTAATCTGTAAAAATGTTTCCAGTGAGCTTATAGTTTATATAATCCTTTGTACCCACAATCTTATGTACTTTTCTGTACATCTCATACTCATTATTTTTATACCACATAATTTTGAAGATTGGATAGCACGGTGGTGGGAATCCGTTCCCTGTTTTCATGTACCATTCTGTCCTATCAACTTTATCAAAGAAAATCTCTGCTTCATTACTGGCCCTTGTATCGGACCATATCGGAGTCCTTTCCCTCAGTAATCTTCCCTCTCGGTCAAGAGGAACGACTCCAAGACTATGGCCCGAAAAAGAGATACATACAATATCACCTCTTTCATGCTTTCTTTTCACAAGAAGGTATTCAATACTCTCAATTACCGAGTTAAACCATTCGGCTGGCGCCTGTTCGTGCCACCCTGGATGAGGATAATAGGTTCTAAATGGTATAAAAGTACTCTCAAGACATTCCCCGTCTTCATCGTAAAGTGAAGCTTTGTTACCTCCCGTTCCAAGATCGCAGGCAATTATTTTTTTTCCCATTTTTATACTTTTTTATTTCTAAAAATTATTTAATTCGACTATATACCTGTCATTATTCTTCATATAGATAATTAGCTCTTTTGCAAATTACACTGACCTAGAGATCAATCAAAAATAGAAATGGACACGCCAATTCCGGATTAATTCAACCATCATATTTGAACTGAATCACCGAATCTCCTCTTGAATTCCTCTATCAGTTCTTCTCCCCTGCTTACTCCGAGTTGTTCAGCTCCATTTTTTATAAGCTCCAGTGCATAATCAAGCTCATATATACCGCCAGATGCTTTTATTCTCACCCTATCACTCAGAACCTTTCTCATTAGAATTATATCTTCCAGGACAGCTCCTCTTGGATCTGGATCTATCATATTCAGATACTGTGTTCTAACACCTGTAGTTGTTTTAACCAGAGAAGCTCCTGCACGCTCCGCTATCTCACATGCTCTGATCTTTTCATCCCTATTCAATACCCAGGTTTCTATTATCGTCTTTACAGGTTTTTCACCAGCCACATCCACCACAGCACTGATCTCATCAAAAACTATATCATCCTTGCCGGATTTCAGTGCACCAACGTTGATAACCATATCAATCTGCGTTGCACCATCCTCAATCCCCCTCTTTGCTTCCATCACCTTTATTTCTCTAAAGTGAGTACCAAACGGGAATCCAACGTTACAGCTTATCTCTATACCGGTTCCCTCAAGAAGTTCGGAAGCAAGTTTTACATTTACCGGATTCAGACATGCAACTCCTACACCCGCCTTTATTGCACCTTCACAAAATCTTTTGACGTCATCATCAGTAGCAAACTGCTGACATAAACTGTACTCTATCCTCTTTCTAAAATTTTCAAGAGTAATAACCATTTCTTGCTCCCGTAATCAAAAATAAAATATCAACTCAATATTGTTTTAATTATCTCATCAAAACGATCATTTCAGAGATGGGCCGGTGCAGAAAAAAAGAGAGCAGCATAATATTCAGGTATGCTTCTCCTCGAGCTTCCCCATCTCTTTTCTTATCTCTTTAAGTGCAAGTGCATACTCTTTATAGTAAGTTGCACATCCAACCGGTTTCTGCCTTATTAGAAACTCTATACAATTGTCGCATGCAGTACACCAGTTAATTTCATCAAGTTTTCCGGTTTCAAGCTTTATGGGAAGAAGACTATCCGCAAGTGATTGTCTCCCAATTGCTATCATATCAACGATACCATCCCTTATGTTCTTATTTCCCCAGTAAATAAGAGAACTTTTCTCCGGCTCTACGGCCCTGAAATTATTCTTACCGTTTCTGAATATAGAATATGCAGAACCTATAACAACTGTTTCAGGTTTTAAAACATCCTTTACTGCTTTTTGAAATGTTATATGAAGATAAGCATAATCAGGTATCTTCCGATCAGGTTGGGTAAGGGCGAGCGTTATCGATGGATTTCCTGCAGAAACCAGAATGTATTTTGCTCCTCTTTCTTCAAGTCCCTTTACCAGATCCAAAGGTTCCGTGAGATCGAGAACTGGAGAATCAGGCCCAGCTGTTCCAAATCCTCCTGGAAACCCCTCCCATACTGAAATCTTAGATCCCACAATAAAATCAGGATCGTTAATTTCTTTAGCTATCCTTTCATATACCTCATAGGCAAAACGGGTTCTATTTTCCCAGCTCCCTCCGTACTTCCACTTTCGATCATTATAGGGTCGCAAAAACTGTGTGCCGAGATATCCATGGCAGAGTTTAAAATCTATTCCATCAGCACCACTATCGTGGGCAACCTTTGCTGAGGTCACAAACTTCTCAATTATCTCCTCAACCTCTTCTTCGGTAAGCAGATCCCCTCCGTATCCCGGTAACGGTTTTACACATACACGGCGTGAAAATCGCGGTTCGCTTAACTCACCCGAATGGGTAAGTTGAATGAATAGGAGCGGATGGGGATTAACCCTTCGCATCTCAGAAATAAACTTCTCAAGTGCCTTCTGATTTTCCCTAGTTCCAATAAGCTGGTTTAACCTTCCCCTCGACTCATCAATAACACTGATTGCCTCCATAACAATAACACCAGCATTGCCCTGAAAAGCCTTCCTGTATCTCTTGTAGGTTAGCTCGCTGGGGTTTCCATCCATGTCCGCGTCATTACACTCCATTGCATTCAGTGCTATTCGATTTTTCGCAATTTTATTGCCTATTTTAATTTCCCAGAAAAGGGGGTCTTTACTTTTTTTGTCATTCATTTTACAACTCTCCTCATTTCCAATCAGTGATTTAATAGTTTACTCGAACAATTTATCTCCCCTGCCCTCATATCTTTTCTTTATGATAAGGGGCCTCAGAAATTCTATTGTCTTTTCCATACCATCCTCACGGCTCATTATCACATCTTCATGTTCATAACTGAGTACATAATCATAACCAACAAGAACCAGTTCTGTTATGAGCCTCTTCCATGGCACAGATCCCCAACCAGGAATCCTGAACCTGAATCCCCTGTCAATTCTGTCCCATCTGCCTGTGGGCTGAATACCACTCCTCCTGACATTGTGCTCAACTATCTCACCATCTTTGGCATGAACATGGTAGATTCTATCTCCCAGCTCCTGAACAAATATTACCGGGTCTATACCCTGTAGTATAATATTTGCAGGATCTAGATTGAAACCCCAGGCTTTATGACCATTGAGAAGCTCAACAGATTTCACCGCAGTTTCAATATTATATACATATTCATTTGGATGTGGTTCGTGGGCGAACTTAACCCCCTCTTTCTCAAAAACATCGAGTATCTCTCCCCATCTTTCCACAAAATCTTTTGCCATCTCGTCCCATCCCTGGGGATATGGCCATGGAAACCATCTTGAAAACATCTCACATCCAATAAATCCACATACAACAGGCACCTCGAGTGCAGCCGCAGCTTTGGCGGTAAGTTTCATCCTCTCCATTCCAAACTTTATTTTCTCAGAAGGTGTACCCTTATAAAGGGTGTCGGTATCCTTTGTATGGGGACCAAGCACCAACTGTCCCTCGGGATGGTTGCTCAAAGCTGAAATGGTAATATTGTATTTCCTGGCAAGTTCTTTTATTTTTTTTGCATTATTCCCTTTCAGAACCTCCTCTATGTCAAGATGATTATTACCATAAAACGCAGGTAATTCCGCCATTTCATAACCTTTCTCAGACATCATTTTAAATACAGACTCCAGATCCATATCAAGGAAATTGGCAGTAAACATACCTATCTTCATTTTTTCCTCCTAAAATATTTTATTGCAACATGAACCTTTACACGGATTCACGGTTTTGAATACTTTAATTGATTGATTTTACAACTATTAAAAGTTCTTAAAACATTTGACGATTCTCTCAGCAACACGCAATAGCATTTTGGGGAGAAAAACAGATAGAGATATTATAAAATTATTTTTTATTTTGTCAAACAATTTAGGAAAATATTTTTATTTATAATACTATTAAACGGGTTCAAATGTTCAAAATCTCTAATTATGTCTACTAGAAGTTAGGCTCTTATCATAATGAGGAGCATCTTAAAAGGCGATTCAGCCCTAATTGAATGGGGTTCGTTTGCAGGCATGAGTATCGCCTGATTCTTTCCAACCATGTAATCCTTACCAGAAATAGTAACAACTCCCTCACCATCTATGACAACAACAAGGGCATCATACGGGGCAGTATGTTCACTTAATCCCTGACCTTTATCAAAAGCAAACAGGGTTACAGTTCCTTCCTTTTTATCTATAATGGTTTTGCTTACTATTGCACCATTCTGGTAATCCAGAAGGTCACTTAATATTCTTGGATTGGCTCTGAGTTCACATGATTCTTCACCCATGTTTTTACACTCCTATCCTTTTCTGTAAATTGGAATATCCAAATAATTTAACATTCTGAATTTTTAGGAAAAGTGTTTTTTGCTTTTAAAATGAATATATTTTACTTATTCAATAGATAAACAGTGCTCTTTCTTGAACTGAACAAAATTATCATTCAGTATAGCTTCTCTCATATCCTTCATGAACTTCAGTATGAAATGGAGGTTATGAATTGTAGCAAGCCTGTACCCCAGAATTTCCCTTGTATTGAAAAGATGCCTTAAATAGCTTCTCGAGAAGTTTTTGCATGTATAACAGGTACAATCCTTTTGAATCGGTTGAGTATCAAACTTTAAACTGCTGTTTCGCAGCAGAAGTTTACCTCCCGGTATGAATACCGTCCCATTTCTGGCATTCCTGGTTGGCATAACACAGTCAAACATATCCACACCATTTTCAACAGCTATAACAATATCCTCTGGTGCTCCTACACCCATCAGATACCTGGGTTTATCCCAGGGAAGTAACTCTGCTGTAAACCTCAGGATACTGTACATTGTGTCTTTATCCTCTCCTACAGAAAGTCCTCCAATAGCATAACCTGGAAAATCCATCTCAACTAATTTTTCAGCACAATCCTTTCGGAGCTCAGGGTATCTATTACCCTGAACTATTCCGAATAGTACCTGATTTGTCGGTGTATTCCTCGAAAAAAACTCCATACTTCTCTCTGCCCACCTTACCGTTATCTCAGAGGCATACTTCGCCTCATCATACTCAGCAGGAATTGTAGTACATACATCAAGAGGCATGATAATATCGGCGCCAATATCAATTTCAATTCTTATAACATCTTCCGGCGTAAGAAAGTGCTTTGACCCATCTATGTGTGAGCTAAAATGAACACCATCTTCAACCACCTTTCTGAACCCTGCAAGACTAAAGATCTGAAATCCACCCGAATCTGTGAGATACACCCCATCCCAGCCCGTAAATTGATGTATCCCGCCATGCTTTTTTATTACCTCCACTCCAGGTCTAAGATAGAGATGATAGGCATTCCCTAGGATTATCTCAGCCCCTGAAACTTTAAGTTCATCAGGGGAGACCGTTTTTACGGCAGCATACGTACCAACAGGCATAAAAACAGGTGTATGCACAATCCTGTCATTTATATGTATCTCACCTGCTCTAGCATTCGTTGATTTATCCCGATGAACCACATTGAAAAACCGAGTTTTCAATTCCATATTCCGGCTCCAGTATTATCCTCAGTCAACTCTCTGTTTTTATGCAGTTTAGCATTAATTATCAGGGCGACCTTCGAGTTTTAATTAAGAAACGCAAATTATTCATATAAAACAAAGAAATCAACAAATACTGATTTAAATTGTTCGAATTTCGTCGGCACTTCAACATTTTTAGTTTTATTTTATATTCGAATTTCTATTTCTCGGAAAACTCGACATTTGTTCTATCATTACAGATAAACGATTGCACGTTCTTCAATTACCAGACGGAAATACTAAACAATAAACATGGCATCACCATAACTGAAAAACCTGTATCGATGCTCAACAGCATGGTTATAAGCTTTTTTCAGAAGCTCCTCTCCCATAAAAGCCGCAACAAGTAAAATCAGAGTGGAGTCAGGCATATGAAAGTTCGTGAGAAGTGCACCTGTTACTTTAAATCTGTAACCAGGATATATATAGAGAGAAGTTCTACCGCTTCCGTGAGAAATAATCCCGGTTTCATCCGCCACAGTTTCTAGTACCCTTACTGTGGTTGTCCCAATACAGACAATCCTTCTTCCTTGAGAAATGCATTCATTGATTATTCTTGCCGACTCTTCCCGGATAAAATAATCCTCTTCATGGATTTTGTGCTTCCTGTAGTCTTTTTCCTTGACGGGCTTGAAAGTTCCCCAATCAACATAGAGCGTCACAGGAACAAATGGGATTCCCCTGCCACGGATTTTCTCTATTATATCTTTGGTAAAATGAAGACCTGCCGTAGGTGATGCAACTGCCCCATACGTGGATGAATAAATCGTCTGGTATCTCTCTTCATCAAGCTCTTTCAATGGCTTTCTTTTTATATAGAGCGGAAGTGGTATCTGTCCTTTTTTTTCAAGTAACTCGTATGTTACCGGAATATTTGATCGAACCACCGCAAGACCATCTTCCAGTTTCTCAAGCACTCTGAAAACCAATTCATTGTCAATAATTATCTCGCTCCCCTCTTTTAACCTCTTTGCAGGCCTTAGAAGGCATCGCCAATCTGTATCCGATATCCTTTTTGTCAAAAGAAGTTCTATTTTCGCTCCTGTAGGATACTTTTTACCATAAAGCCTGGCATGAATCACCTTTGCATCGTTATAAACGATGCAGTCCATTTCGGTAATGTAATTATCAAACCTCTCGAATGTATCATCTATTATTTCACCACTCTTTCTATCTACTACCAACAGTCTGTCTTTGCCCCGCTCGGGAGACGGATACTGGGCAATAAGCTCTCTGGGAACACGAATACCAAGAGATGAAATGTCATATCTTGAATTGCAAGAATTATCCCCGAACATAATAGATATACCTTAATTTTAGATTATCTGTTGAATCAGGGGGTATCAATAATGTCTCTATAATTTCTTACTGTGGTTCCTCTATAATAAAAAGAAAGTATCTGTCTGTAATTAAAGCCACTCTCAGCCATAACCTTGGCACCCCATTGACTCATTCCAACTCCATGACCGTATCCCCTGCCACTGAATTTAATAATATAATTATCATTGTCTCTTCTCTGGACCTTCACCTCAGTGATTAAAAGACTCTTAAACTCCCTTGGGCCGATAACCATCCTGAGTTTATTTCCATTTATCACCAGCTTCTCGCCTCCTTCGAGCCAAATCAGAAACTCTGATACCCTTCCGGAAGAAGTTCTGGATTTTATCTTTATACCCAAAAGCTTTTTTGCGCTATTTATATATCCAGCCCTCACGAGTCTTTCGATAAACTCTGAAGAGTCTATCTCAAAACTCCAATAAGAATAAGGAGTCCTTAGGCTATAGGGGTCCTGTATACTCCGCAGATAGGGAAGATCATTTTTGAATATATTTTGACAACTCTCCGTCCTTCCACCTGAGTTTGAATGATAAAGAGCTTCAATCACCTCTCCCCTGTAAATCAATACCTCTCCATCTGTCTGTTCCACGGCTTTTGAAATATTCTTATTTGAAATTCTGTATTCAAACCGCTGAAAAAATACCGTATTATCGAGATGGTAATTCGGATCTTTTGCATGGATAATTCTATAAAGTGCAAAGGTTCTTGAAACCACCGCCTGGGCTTTCAGGGCTTCAAGGGGCCAATCAGGAGAAACCTCGAGTGATAAAACCCCTTTGATGTACTCTTCCAACGGAACCACATTTATAACATTTTTATTCAGTAAAACAAGATTTCCGTAATATGGCCTGCCATTAATATAAATCCTCTTACTGCTCTGGAGCTTTACCGGGTACTTCAATAACCTATCTCTGTATCTGACACCACCATCTTCAAACCGGAGTAAAACCCTATCCGGGAATTCTAACTTCACATCTCCACATATAAGTCTGAGATCAGCACCCTCAAATATAAGCGTATCAGCTGATCTTTCTACAACAACCCTTACAGATGGCTGTTTAATCTCTGCTCCTTTACTGATCATTACTTTTTTATGGGATGCTGTTGTAGCACAACCCGTGGCAACCATGAATACAACAATAATGAGAAGATTAAAAAAGCTCACCCTCAATCGGTTTGTTTGGTGGGTATCCAAAATACTCATAGGCAAGTCTCGTAGCTATCCTGCCCCTGGGGGTTCTTTTCAACAATCCAAGTTGAATTAAGTATGGTTCATAAACATCCTCAACAGTTTCCCTATCCTCTCCTATAGAAACAGCCAGGGTTTCAATACCTACAGGTCCTCCATCATATTTGTTAATTATAGTATCTATAAGTCTTTTATCCATAATATCGAGACCATTTCGGTCAAGGTTTAGCATTCTCAAACCTCTTTCCGCCAGCTCCCTGTCTATAATTCCATCTCCTTCAACATCTGCAATATCCCTCAACCTTTTCAGTATCCTGTTAGCCACTCTGGGAGTACCACGTGAACAGCGGGCTATCAATCCAATTGCTTCGTCGGATACGTTGACATTCAGTATCCTGGCAGATCTCCTGAGTATCTTTTTTAAATCCTCTACTCTGTAAAAGTCAATCCTTTGAGTTATACCAAACCTGGCTCTGAGTGGAGCACTGAGCAAACCAGCCCTTGTAGTTGCACCAACCAGGGTGAACGGTTTGAGCCTTATCTTGATGCTCTTCGCCCCAGGTCCCTGACCAATCACAATGTCTATCGAGAAATCTTCCATTGCAGGGTAAAGCACTTCTTCAAGAACCGGTTTCAACCTGTGAATTTCATCTATGAACAGTACGTCTCTATGTTGGAGAGAAGTGAGAATGGCTGCCAGATCACCCGTTTTTTCTATAGCCGGGGCAGAAGTGGCTTTAAAATTGACCCCCAGCTCTCTTGAGATGATATAAGCAAGGGTGGTTTTTCCAAGTCCAGGAGGACCGTACAGTAAAACATGATCAAGGCTCTCATTTCTCTGTTTTGCAGCTTTTATATATATGGACAATTGACGACGAATATCATTATGACCTATAAACTCTGAAAGTGAAGATGGACGCAAATTTGGTTCTTCATAATCCTGGGAAAGCCTTTCCGGAGTGGTAATCCTTTCATTGCCATCCATAATTTAGCCCGTATTTAAATCCATTTATTTAACAGATTTTATTGATGTATTCAAATTAATTAGATCAAAATACTTAATTCAAATTATAATACAGATGCCCCACCCTGTTAATTATTATTAATTTCCTTTTTTGCCTGCCAATGTCCTCAAAGCTTCTTCCACAATTCTGCTGAGATCAGTGCTCTCTCCAAGATTATCAATCGCAATTTTTACAGATTCCGCTGCCTCGGAAGGTGAAAATCCAAGAGCCATAAGTGCAGAAACTGCTTCTTTCATAACTGGCTTTCTAGGCACCCCAGCTTCGGCAACCTCATGAATCTTTTCCTTAAGTTCAAACAGAATTTGCTGTGCTCTTTTTTTCCCTATCCCCGAAAGTTTCCTGAGAAATGCATCATCCTGAAGTACTATTGCAGAAGCTATATCCTCAACCCTCCCTGAACTGAGTATCTTCATTGCCTGACGAGGTCCTATTCCAGAAACACTTATCAGTAATTCAAAAAGTTTCTGTTCGGTCCTATCCTGAAAACCATATAGCTCAAGAACATCCTCTCTATGTATCAAAGTTGTATGGAGTTCAACACGATTCTCACCCTCTTTTAGATTTTTTTCAAGGTGTGAGAGGGTGTTCCGAGAGCAGTTTATCCTAAACCCAATACCATGCGTCTCAATCAAACACCTGTTTTCTCCAACTTCCAGCAGGGTTCCCCTTACAAAACCAATCATTGATCTCCTTTTCTATTTTTTTTATTATTATTATCCGATTCCAAAAATTATTATACAAACTCCCTCACCTGGCGATTTTTTGAAAAACAGAAAACCAAGAATAAAATATAATTGTAAAAACTCGATGTTCCCCTTACAAATCCTTCCCCAGAAATCAGAAACCGCAGAGATGCAGATAGCAAACAGCTACAGCTATCGCATCTGAAACATGGGACGGAACTGAAAAATCCTCGAGCCGCAATAACTGTTTCAACATCAACTGGATCTGCGGTTTTCTTGCCTTTCCAAATCCAGTTATTGCAGATTTAACTTCTAGTGGTGTAAATTTCTCGACTTCAAGCCCAAAATTATACGCCGCAAGAGAAATTACGCCGATTGCCTCACTTACATCCACGAGAGACTTAAGGTTCTTGCTGTGGAAAAGAGTTTCCACCGCAACAACCTCTGGATTGTACTTCGCTATAATCCCTGAGATCTCATCAAATATTATTTTTAGCCTTTTTTCCTGCTTATCCTTTGGGGATGTTTTAATAATACCCCAACATTCTAATTCCAATTTTTGATTATCGGCGGCATTTAATATGCCATACCCAGTTGAAGCTATCCCGGGATCAATACCCATGATTTTCACATTATGAGAAATTGGTAACATTACTTTACCTGATGTCCTACTTTCTCCATTATCTCATCTGGGATATCAAAGTTTGCCGCCACATTCTGTACATCATCATTATCTTCCAGTCTTTCAATTAGACTGAGAATTTTTGAGGCCGATTTTTCATCCTCCAGTTTAACAGTGGATTTAGGCAATCTCATAATATCACTCATTATAATCTCAATACCCCTGTCTAAAAATGCTTCTTTAACATTTACAAAATCTTCAGGAGCCGTTATTACTTCCCATACGTCCCCTTCATTCCTTACATCCTCAGCACCCGCCTCCAGGGCCACTTCCATTACAGTATTTTCATCGTATTTTTCGGTACTTATTGTAATCACACCTTTTTTTTCAAATATCCATGAAACACATCCATTTTCACCAAGATTCCCGCCGCTCTTTGTAAGTATGCTTCTAATTTCTGCTGTGGTTCTATTTTTGTTATCTGTCATAGCATCTATCATAATTGCAACCCCTCCAGGGCCGTACCCCTCATATGTAACCTCTTCAAGTGAATATCCTTCCAGCTCTCCAGTTCCTTTTTTAATGGCCTTCTCTATATTTTCCTTCGGCATATTCGCCTCTTTAGCTTTGGCGATAACTGTTCTAAGCCTAGGATTTGATTCGGGATCTCCACCACCCAGCCTGGCTGCCACCGTGATTTCCCTTATGAGTTTTGTGAAAAGTTTACCTCTCCTTGCATCCATTAATCCCTTTTTATGTTTGATAGACGCCCATTTACTGTGTCCAGACATGTTCCCTCCACATTAATTAAAGAGTATATATAATCATTTAAAGCCTTTTCAATTGGAAAACCAATAAACCAGACCCTAATTTTAATGTCGACCTGTTTTATAAATAAGAAATCTCCTAGGCTCATAATAATAGCCATGTTATCTACTATCAAGAAATAAATAAAAACTATGCAGTAAGTTTTTTGTAATTTTCCCTCAGTCTGTTAAAAAAATCTATACTCGCTTTTTCCCTATAGTCGGGATAGGTCCATTCCCAGGGAGTAAATGTTCCCTTTCTATATCTGAGTGTTACTTCTGCATATATTCCACAACCGAGATATATCCTGTGCTGATAATCTTTGGTAGTGGCCAAAACAACCTTGCTCAGGTTTATATAGCCTGGATCAATATTAACTTTTCTCCTCCCTTCTGAGCTGAAGTTTTCCAACTCTACTTTATTTGTTAACAACTTAATATCTACAATTCTTTCCATTTCAATCGTTTTATTGAAACCAACAAACATCCTTCTTATATTAATTCCCATTTCTTCATAATAGTAATCTGTATGGTTAAACGGAAATACCCGGGATTTGAGAATAACATCACCAAAATGTTTTTCCAGTTCTCCAATCACCAGTTTCTCTTCAATATTATCTCCGAGGAGAAGACCGCAGAACAAAAGTGCAGGTCTGGGAATTTTTACCTCTCCCATTTATAACTCCTGAGATTAACCAATTAACTTAACTTTAAAGTCACGGCAACGCAATGCTAAAAAACTTGCAAGATTACTTCCCCTTACCTTTTGCCAGTTTCATGATTTTAATTTAAACTCCTGTAAAGGAGTATATATTGGCCCATCCCTGTGTAGCTCCGAACTGAACAAAACAACTTTATCTATATAGCATCTTCCAAAATTGTAATCAATACACTGTGAAAGCTTTTCAATTCCAGAAGCATCGATAACTCCTTTTACCCTTCCAAGCGTCAGGTGGGGTTTGTATTCTCTTGACTCTACCTGGACCCCGCTTTTATTCAGTTTTCTTTTGATAATCCTTTTATACACCTCGTTGTATATCACCTTTAATGTTTCCGTAGAATCCATCACTCCTGCCCATATTACCCTGGGTCTATTCAGATTGGGAAAAGCACCTATCCCCCTGATATCTATTTCAAACCCATTTAGGGTTTCCACACTTTTTGCTATTACCTCTCTCAGTACCCTTAATATTTCATTCTCAACATTACCAAAAAAATAAATGGTAACATGCATATTTTCACCACGAACCCATTTTACCCCTTTATCAATTCCAAAATTCCTGATCATATCAAGCAATCGCTTTCTCACTTCCTCACTAATTTCAGCTGCCAGAAAAGTCCTAGTCTTCATAGTTCACCTCTACAAAAATATCATCGGTATAGGAAATTCGGTAAATTCCCTTGAATTATCAATAGAAAGGTAATCCTTTTATTTTACCAGTCCCGGGTCACTTTTCATTACCATATTCTTCAATTTTTTAAGAAGCATTACAAGAGAAACATTTACCGTTCTTTCCCTTATCCCTTCTCTCGTACCGTTAAACCTAAAACCTCGAACCTCAATATCTAAAATTCCGTCCCTTTGATTTTTCCCAATCCCAATATATACAGTACCCACAGGTTTTTCTTTACTACCACCTGCCGGCCCAGCTATACCCGTTACCGCAATACTGAAAGTAGAGTCAAATATATTCAAAGCACCAGAGGCCATCTCCCACGCTGTTTGCTCACTGACAGCCCCATATCTTTTTAGTGTCTCTGCACTTACTCCGAGAATTTGCTCTTTTATGATGTTCGAATAAGCTACCACACCACCTACAAAATAACTCGAGCTTCCGGGTATATCTGTAATTCTCTTTGCCAGATATCCTGCGGTACATGATTCAGCCGTTGATAGCGTAAACTTCTCACCCGTTAGTATCTCACCTACAACTTCACTGATATCCCTGAACCCGGAGTAAAGGTAATTTTCGCTTAATTTTTCTTTTACCTCATTAACACATGATTCTAGATTCCCATTGAACGACTCAAATCTGACTCTTATTATTCCGTTGCTTGCCCTTGTACCATATGAAATACCATTGTATCTGCTGACTATCCCATTTATCTTTTTATCAAGAACATATTCTGCAATATCTCCAAAATAAAGTATCTCACATTTATACCGCTCATCGTGAAGATTCTTCTGCCTGAGCATTGGAACCACATCATTATCGAACATGCTTTTCATCTCATGTGGAACTCCCGGGAGACAAAATATATGTGATTCATTAATCTCTATGTAAATACCATACGCAAGTCCCACCCTATTTTTGAGAAGAATACCTCCTTCTGGAACCCTTGCCTGCATCCTATCGGAATCTGTATATTCCCTACCTTTACTTCTGTACCAACTCTCAAGCTTTCTGTCGGCAAATTCATCAAGAACAAGGTCCTTTTTAAGAACCTCAGCAAGAGCTTTTCGTGTAATATCGTCTCTTGTTCCTCCCAAACCGCCGGTTATTATGAAAACCCCCTTCTGGCTCAGCAGTGATCTGAGATTAAAAACAAGTTGTTTATAGTCATCGGGGAGATTTAAAATAGCAGAAATATTAAATCCCATATTTACAAGGGAATTTGCAATGTACTGAGCATTGGTGTTCAGAATTTCACCCTTTACCAGCTCATCACCAACAGAAACTATAAAGGTTTTGGTCATTTTTTCTCCATTTCCATAATGATCTTTCTTATTTCCTTCCAGCTATTTAATCCTTTTTCAAATGTATAAAGATACATCTTTTCTATTAACATACGCAGATCCATGTATGTATTCCTGCCTATCCTTACATTTCTCAGTATTTTCAGAAATGAATTATCCGAGATATTTAACCTTTTAGCCCAGTTTACAAATCGAATAGCCTCGTAGTTTATCTCCAGGGATTTACTCGATGCACACCTCTTGCATATTGGAAAACCCTTTTCAGGATCAAAAAAGTAATTTCTATCCTCAATCCGAACACCGCATAACTCACAGTTAGCAGTCTGAATTCCATATCCCATCAGTTGTATAAAAACGATATCAAAGATAGATAATAGTATCAACGAGGAATGGTAATTGCAAAATTCCATATAGCTTAAAGAATTCTTGAGGAGTAGAAATAACCTTTTATCAGGATGTGACCTCTGAACAATTCTTATAAAGGGTTCAACTATGGCATTAGAAAAAACTATTTTATTATAGTCATTTCTTAATCCGGGATGAAGACTTAACGGCTCCGCCTCCCTTATTGTATAAGGCACATCCTCGCTTTTCCTATACATCAAAACCTTAATATGGGAGAAAGGTTCCAGAAGGCTACCAAATCTGCTCTTAGTTTTTCTTGCTCCAAAGGCTGTAGCCTCTACTTTGCCAAGATCACTGGTAAAAAGGTTTACTATTTTATGTCCTTCTCCAAACTTAACACTATTTAGAACTATCGCCTCTGTTTTAATATATCTACTTTTCAATACCTTCTCTAAAATGCCGAGTTAAAAAAATAATATTATTAAAAAATTAACCCTTTTTTATCCTGGCTTTCCACTAAGTTGTAATTGTG
>CAZFGQ010000050.1:0-19968 GCA_964518675.1 uncultured Spirochaetota bacterium | reverse complement strand
CTGTAGCTCAGCTGGATAGAGCAACAGCCTTCTAAGTTGTGGGTCGCAGGTTCGAATCCTGCCAGACGCGAACGTGGTGAGCGTAGTTCAATTGGTAGAGCACAAGACTGTGGATCTTGGTGTTGTGGGTTCGAGTCCCATCGCTCACCCACCTTTAACTGAGGGCTTGCAAGAGGCAAGCCCTCAAAAATTGATCTTTTACATGTAATGGTTTTTCTCGTATATTAACTGTACGCGTCCGTAGCTCAGGTGGATAGAGCAGTGGACTTCGAATCCAAAGGTCGCAGGTTCAAGTCCTGCCGGGCGTGCTTTAAAGTGGGCCGTTAGCTCAGCTAGGTAGAGCAGCAGACTCTTAATCTGCGGGTCGAAGGTTCGATTCCTTCACGGCTCACATTATTTTATGCGAGAGTGGTGGAATTGGCAGACACGCTAGACTTAGGATCTAGTGCTTCGGCATGTGGGTTCGAATCCCACCTCTCGCATTTGATAATGAATGGGGCTGTTCAGCAGAAACAGTCCCATTCATTATCTACGCCCGAGAATGGTTTGGCTTTAAATAATAAGAGGATAATTACCAATAAGCTAAACCAAATAGATACTGTTTTAAGTATCTATTTTGCTTGAAACCTTGCAGTTTGATTATTATAATAAAGTTAAAGCGGGAATAGCTCAGAGGTAGAGCGCCACCTTGCCAAGGTGGATGTCGCGGGTTCAAATCCCGTTTCCCGCTCATTTTTTTTGTCCTATGTCATGTATTTACTTTCTACGTGATAACTCATACCCTTCAAATACAGCTTTAGCTCTAACCAGCCATTCTTAAAACCCAACCCGTTGGACAAGTATATCTTTTTTTTCATTATAATTTTAGTTATCTTTAATCTAGGGTAAATCAGGAGCATTAAATAAAGTTCAAAATAAACAATAAGGAAAATAATTATGAAGTTAGTAAGAGAAGCTAAGAAAGAACCAAAATCAAAGGTGAGCCTGGTAGTTACGATTGATAAAGAAGATGTTGAGAGCGAAAGAGAAGGTATAATTGCAGAGTTTATCAAGAATGCAAAGATCCCTGGATTCAGAAAGGGAAAAGCACCGAGAGAGATAGTCATATCCAAGTTTAAAGAAAGTATAGAGAAAGAGACCATCTCCAATCTTCTTGACAAATCCCTGAGGCAAATAATAAAAGAGGATGAGTATTATCCAATATCGGATCCGGTGATAACAGAGATTGGTGAGCTTGAACCGGGCAAAGAGTTTTCATTCAAGGCTGAGTTTGATGTAATGCCAGAGATTCCGCTCAAAGAATATAAAGGTTTGAAAGCCACAAAATACATATACGATATTTCAGACGAAGATCTTCAGAGGGAACTGGACGAGTTAAGGGAGAGGTTTGCAACCCTTGTGAGCACCGATAGAAAGGCTAAAGTAGGCGATTATGTAGTGATCGACTATGAGGAGCTGGACGAAGAGGGAAATGTAAAATCCAAAAAATCCAACCAAACTATCTTACTGGATAAAGAAGATGATCCGCTTGTAAAAAATATTGTGGGGATGAAGGTCGATGATGAGAAAACTTTCACCATTAGCCAGGAATACGAAGAAAATAATGAGAAAAAAGTATACACAACAACACTCAGAGTTGTTGTAAAAGATGTAAAGGAAAAAGAACTACCAGAACTCGACGATGATTTTGCAAAAGATATAAGTGACGTGGAAACCCTCGATGAATTAAAGAAAAAAATAATGGATGAATTAAAAAAGGACGCTGAAAGAATGGGTGAGGAGAAAACAAAGGGCGAGTTAATAAACAGGGTCATAGAACTGAATGAATTTGAAGTTCCAGAATCCCTTATTGATGCAGAAACTGAAAATATCATATCGGGCATAGCCCGTTCATATAAAACAGATCTTGGAAGACTGAGAGCAGACAGGGAGAAATATGAAGAGTATAAGAAAAACCTGAGACCCAGAGCTATTTACAACATAAAATACGAACTTCTTTTGAGCGAGATAGCAAAAAAAGAAGGTCTGGAAGCAACCGATGAGGAAGTAGATAAAGAGATAGAAGAATATGCAAAAAACAACAATAGAGATTTCAATACTCTAAAAGATGAATTGATAAAGAATAATTACCTCAACAGTATCAGATACAGGATCACTCTAAATAAAGCCCTTGATTTTCTATACAATACCGCAGAATTCCAAAAGGAGGAGCATCTCAAATACCGGGAAGAGGAGGTAGAATAAATGGCACTGGTTCCAATTGTTGTGGAGCAATCAAGCCGCGGTGAGCGGGCCTATGACATATATTCAAGACTTCTTAAAGACAGAATAGTATTCATAGACTCTGAAATCAACGACGTGACGGCAAATCTTATCATTGCACAGCTTCTGTTCCTTGAGGGTGAGGACCCCGATAGAGATATATTCCTATATATAAACAGCCCTGGAGGATTGATTACTGCAGGGCTTGCAATATACGATACCATGCAGTACGTAAAGCCGGACGTATCAACTATCTGTATAGGTCAGGCAACAAGTATGGCAGCTGTTTTACTGGCAGCAGGCGCAAAAGGCAAGAGATACGCCCTGCCCAATGCCAGAATGATGATCCACCAGCCTCTGGGAGGAGCACAGGGGCCGGCAACCGATATCGAGATAGCAGCAAAAGAGATCGGAAGGTATCGAGACCTGATAGAGGATATACTTGTAAAACACACAGGTCAGAGCAAAGAAAGAATACACAGGGATGCCGATAGAGACTTCTATATGTCTGCAAGAGAAGCTGTAGAATACGGCCTGATAGATGAAGTTCTTGAAAGACATACCAAAGCTAAATAGAAAATTAAAATTGCAAGATACACTTACCGAAGATAAGAATAACGCCAATAGAGGAGTTTTTCAAAACCAAACCAATTCAAGAATACAAACTTAGAAAACATGTTTAAATTTTGTAGATTATTTCAAAACTAAGAATTATTTTTTTAGATAATAAAACCATAAGTCACGTTTATCAGTAAACAAAAAACATAGGCTAAAATTGAATTAAAAATATTGAAGTTCTGGTAGAACGGTATCCAAGGAAAATTAAATGGCCAAATTTCCCGACATTGAAAGAAAAGTATGTTCTTTCTGCGGCAAGGATCACACAAAAGTAAGGAAGATGGTCGCTGGACCTGGAGGGGTTTTCATCTGTGACGAGTGTGTAGAGCTATGCAGCGATATAATGTTCGGGGAAGAAACAAGAGTTCCTTCCCTTGATCTTGAGAACCTTCCAAAACCCGCCGATATAAAAGCTTTTCTCGATCAGTATGTTATTGGTCAGGAATACGCAAAAAAAATACTTTCAGTGGCCGTTTATAATCACTATAAAAGGATTAATCACCTCAAAACAGCTCCCCAGGATGATGTAGAGCTTGAGAAAAGTAATATTTTATTAATTGGTCCCACAGGAAGTGGAAAAACCCTTCTTGCTCAAACCCTTGCAAAAAAGTTAAACGTACCTTTTACAATAGCAGATGCCACTACTCTCACAGAAGCGGGTTATGTGGGTGAAGATGTTGAAAATATATTGCTAAAGTTAATACAAAATGCCGGCGATGACATAGCCAAAGCTGAGCTCGGAATAATATATATAGATGAAATAGATAAAATATCCCGCAAAAGCGAAAACCCATCAATTACAAGAGATGTATCCGGCGAAGGTGTGCAACAGGCACTCCTGAAAATAATCGAAGGCACTGTGGCATCGGTACCACCTCAGGGTGGAAGGAAACACCCGCACCAGGAAATGATAAAAATCGATACACGAAATATACTTTTTATATGTGGTGGTGCATTTGTGGGACTTGATAAAATTGTTGAGAGAAGGATCTCAAATAAAACTATAGGTTTTGGAGCTGATATTAAATCTCAGAAGGAGAAAAAACTCGACGAGCTCCTCAAGAATGTTCACCCAACTGACCTTATAAAGTATGGGCTTATACCCGAGTTTGTCGGAAGACTCCCGATAATCGCACCTCTCCATGAACTTGACGAAGAAGCGCTAAAAAGGATACTGGTTGAACCCAAAAATGCCCTGATAAAACAGTATAAAAAGATGTTTGAAATCGAAGGGGTTGAACTTGAATTCACGCCAGAAGCCATTGAGGAAATAGCAAGGGAATCGATAAAAAGAAAGACTGGAGCAAGAGGCTTAAAATCCATCATCGAAACAATAATGATGGAACTCATGTTTGAGATCCCTTCGAGAAAGGATGTTTCCAAAATTGTGATAACAAAAGAGGTTATAAAAAATCAGAAGCACCCACTAACCGTTTCTGTAGAAGATCAAAAAACCGCAGAAGAAAAATCTGCTTAAATAAATGAACGAATGTTGAATTTTCTGAAAAATAGAAATCCGAATGCAAAATAGAATTAAAAATGTTGCAGTGCCGGCGAACTTCGAATAAGCTAAATTAATATTGTTTGATTTTTCTGTGTTTGGTAATAATTTTTGTTTTACTATAATCAAAACTCAAAGTTCTACATAATAAATCAATTTATAAAGTGAGGTAAAAATGAAACCTGGAATAAAGATACTCATACTGATACTTGTAGTAATTTTTATCATCATTGGAATATTTGTTGGTTCAAGGATCTGGTTAAATTATGCGTGGTTTCAAAAGCTTGGATATGAACAGGTCTATACAAAGATACTGTGGACAAAAATAGAGCTCTGGTTCACCTTTTTCATAATTTTCCTGGCATTCGCCGGTATCAACATTCTTACTGCATTCAGAAAAGGTGGCATTCAGAGCTTTCAAATCCAACAGGCAGGGGTTCCAGTTACAATAAATAAAAAGGTAGGAGCAATTGTTGCGCTGATTGCACTGCTGATTCTTGGCTTAATAATGGCCAGAAATGCCAGTGCAAAGTGGGAACTCGTTCTCCGCTTCTTACATAAAACCGATTTTAACACACAGGACCCTCTCTTTGGAAGAGACTTCTCTTTCTATGTTTTTACGTTCCCCCTATACCTGTTTCTTAAATCATGGGCACTTGGAACTGTTATACTTACAATCATCGCTGTAGGATTCCTGTACCTCATTGCAGGCAAGGTGAGTTTTACACCAGGAGGAGTAACGGTAAGCGACCAGGTAAAGAAACACATCCTTTTCCTCGTCATGCTTATAGCAATAATTATTGCATGGAACTACTGGCTGAAGATGTTTCAACTTCTATTCAGCAAGAGGGGATTGATATTTGGGGCCGGATTTACAGATATAAAGGTTGTTCGCCCAATGTACTTTCTTATGATAGCTCTATCCCTGTTTACTGCATATCTTGTTTATCGCGGTTATAAACAGGCAAAGTTCAAACTACCATTAATAGGATACGGGGTTCTTATTGGCGGTGCTATTCTTCTTACGGGAATAGTGCCGGGAATTGTTCAGCAACTTGTTGTTAAACCAAACGAGCTCGTAAAAGAACTGCCGTACATTAAGTACAACATTGATTACACAAGGATAGCCTACAATCTCGATAAGATTGAGAAAAAACCATTCCCCGTCTCAGATACACTCACAGCAGAAGACTTTATCGAAAAACAGAACATAACAAGAAACATAAGGCTCTGGGATCATCGCCCACTTAAATCTACATTCTCACAGCTACAGGAATTCAGACTCTACTATGATTTTTACGATGTTGATGTGGACAGGTACGATTTTAACGGAGATTACAGGCAGGTCATGCTTTCGGCAAGAGAGATAAACTACAATGAAATACCTCCTGAAGCGAAAACCTGGGTTAATGAGAGACTTCAGTTCACACATGGATACGGAGTTGTAATGGCTCCTGTAAATGAGGTCGGGGAAGAAGGGCTCCCCAATCTTATAATAAAAGACATACCGCCAAAGATTTCTGTTCCACTCAAGCTCGATCGACCTGAAATCTACTACGGAGAAGAAACCTCTAACTACGTAATTGTTAACACAAAGTTGGAAGAGTTTGACTATCCAAAGGGAGACAAAAACGTAACAACTCGATATCAGGGAACGGGCGGCATCCCGATCAAAAACAGTTTCAGACGGTTCCTGATTACCCTGAGGTTGAAAAGCATTGAGATCCTGTTTACCAACTACATAAACCCGGATAGCCGATTGATGCTGTACAGAAACATCCACGAAAGAGTACCAAAAATTGCACCATTTTTCAACTATGATCCAGATCCATACATAGTTATCAATGACGGAAAGCTTTTCTGGATAATGGACGCATACACCACAACCGATAAGATTCCATATTCACAACCATATGAAAACAGATACAATTATATAAGAAATCCGGTAAAAATTACCGTAGATGCCTATACTGGAAATGTGAAATTCTATGTGATAGATAAAACGGATCCTTTAATTCAAACCTATATGAAAATTTTCCCCACCCTGTTCACTGACTTTAAAGAAATGGACGAGGGTCTCAAAAGGCATATAAGATATCCGATGGAACTTTTCTCTGTCCAGGCAAATCTCTACACAACATATCATATGACAGACCCCCAGGTATTCTACAACAAAGAGGATAAATGGACCATACCACGGGAGATATATGGTGAAACAGAAACCACAATGATCCCGTACTATATTATAATCAAGTTCCCAGAGGATAATGATAAGGAAAAGTTTTCACTTATCCTTCCATTTACCCCTATAAACAAGAACAACATGCTTGCCTGGATGGCAGCAATCTGCGACCTTGAAGATTATGGGAAGATCATCGAATATACATTCCCCAAAGAAAAACTCGTTTATGGGCCTCTTCAGATAGAATCACGTATTGATCAGAATGCAGAGATAAGCCAGTTATTCACTCTCTGGGGCCAGAAGGGATCAAAGGTCATCAGAGGAAACCTGCTTGTAATACCCGTGGAACAATCAATAATTTACGTTGAACCCATTTACCTGCGAGCAGAACAGAGTGAACTACCGGAGCTCAAGAGAGTAATAGTAGGATATAAGGATAATATAGAGATAGGCATCACCCTTGAAGATGCTCTCCGCAGGATTTTTGGAAGAGCTGAAGCTGAAAAGCTACCCCCTGCAGAGGAAAAAACAAGAGAATCCATATTTATGCCAATTGAAGATATGATAAGACAGGCCCTGAGACTGTACAATGAAGCCCAGGAGGATCTGAGAAAGGGTGATTTTGCCGGCTACGGAAAGAAGATAAAAGAGCTTGAGCAAACACTCAATATCATGGCCGAAAAAACAGGTTTAAAATAAGGTTATCTGTGAATCTTTAAAAAATATAATTAAATGTTCAGGAAAAAGAAGCCGGCAGAACACTGCCGGCTTTTATATACCATCATGTCAAAAAATTTAAAACCCTTATTATTAATAATTCTCCAAATAAATAAAACAACCCATAACTACCCAATAATAAAAAATCTTACCGTGATTTGAGGTAATCTTCTCTCGGAGGGGAAAATGCTTCGATAATTTCAACTTCTTCAAGGGCTTTTGCCCCATGACTCGTATTGGAGGGGATACTCCAGCTGTCCCCGGGAGTCATAATATACTCCCTGCCATCAACAGCAAGCAGAAGCCTTCCCCGAAGCAGGTATCCTGTCTGTTCATTCTGGTGACTGTGTTGAGGAATCTCACTGTTTTTCAGTATGGTAAACTTCACAAGATGATTTTTCTCCCCCCATGCAAGATTTTCTCTGAAAACCCCCTCAAGCATCTCTTTTTTTTCAGCCTCATTAACCCTTACAATCATCATATAAAATCTCCTATCTTTAGTAATTCTGTACATCTATGTGAAAAAATAATCTAACTGAAAAAATGTTTGAAAAAAAGCATATTTTTTGATAATTTCATTTGTAAACATATGGGAGGGAAATATGGCAGAATCTGATAGATATTTAAAAGGAACATGGACTGCATTAATTACTCCTTTTACAGAGGACAATAAAGTAGATTATGAAGGGCTTGAGAAGAATATCCAATTCCAGATAGAAGAAGGTATAACCGGAATACTTCCAGTGGGTACTACAGGAGAATCTCCAACATTGAGTCCTGAAGAACACGACCAGGTAATCCAAAAATCCTACGAGTTTGCCGGTAGAAAATGTGAAATACTTGCCGGTACGGGCAGTAACTCCACAAAAGAAGCAATCGAGCATACAAAAAACGCCGTTGAAACAGGCATAGAAAAAGTTCTGCTAATAGATTGCTACTATAATGGACCCTCGAGTTTTGAATTGAGAGAATATTACTATAGCGTAATTCTAAAAGAGTTTCCGGAAGTAAAAATTGTACTCTATGTCATACCAGGCAGAACTGGTACAGCGATCATTCCCGAGGATATAGCAATTCTATCTGCAGAATATGGCAGAGTAATAGGGATTAAAGAAGCTACCGGTGATATAGAAAGGATGAAACGTGAAAGGAAGCTCATGCCGGATATGAGCATACTTTCCGGTGATGATGACATTACCTTCAAAATAATGAAAGATCCCGATATTAAAGCCTCGGGAGTAATATCAGTAATCTCAAATATAGCTCCCGGTGCGGTTTCGCGTATGGTTAACCTGATGCTTGAAGGTAAAACCGAAGAAGCGAAGAAGTTAGAAGAAAAATTAAAACCGCTCTTCTCCATTGTAACGGTTAAGGCAAAATCGAAAAGAAAACTTTCCGACGGAACTGAAGTCGAGGTGATTGACAAATACAGAAATCCACTTGCCATTAAGACCGTAATGAATGCTCTGGGAATGCCTGCCGGATTTCCCAGAATGCCAATAGGTAAAATGCAGAAAGAGGGAATTCAGGTCGTAAAGGATGCCCTTTTCAAGGTTTGGAGAGAATCACCTGAAATTCTCGAACCAGTCGGCAAGTTCTATAATGTTGACATTGAGGAAAGACTCAACAGCGAGAAAGTGTGGGAAATGCTCACTGCACAAACATAATTTTGCCATATTAAGCATAAAATTTGCTTGCCGCATTTTTTGTTATTTAAATATACTTACTGCATTATCCACAATACGACAAAATTGAAGCTGGGGCTTCTGGGTTTTAATCTTAGGTATATAATTATTGTAGTAGCATAAAAACCCTGATACATATCTTTTAACTCTTATCTGTTAATAAAACCCTTAAAAGCTCCTGATTTTAGAGCTGATATTCATAGTAGATGAATCGAAGCCCATACTGCCAAAAATATTTAAACAGATACCCATGGTACCTCGATATTTCTTATAGTGTTTCAACGCTGTGCTGGTAAGGAGAGTTATTTGAAACAGTTCAATCGCGAAGAAAGAAAGGTCTTATTTTTTGCCAATTCTGGACATTTTCTTACCCATTTTACAGTTCTTATTTTTCCTGCTATCGTTACTCCACTGATGAAGGAGTTTTCTCTCCCTCTTGACAGGGTTTTAAAAATTAGTTTTTTGATGTATTTATTCTATGGTCTTGGATCCTTGCCATGGGGGCTAATATCAGACAGGATAAGCGCTAAACTAAGTTTCAACATCTTTTTCTACGGGGTGGGAATAACCTCCATTCTCTGTTTCTTTTCAAAGTCTTCCACCCAGCTTCAGTTTTCCCTTCTTTCCATTGGAATATTCCTCAGTCTCTACCACCCTGCTGGAGTGGGATTAATATCAAAGTCCATTAGAACAGCAAAAAGGGGTACCGCACTCGGTAGAAATGGAATCTTTGGAAGTGCAGGAATTGCCTCTGCACCTTTTATCTCAGGTCTCATCAACTTTTTCATAGGATGGAGATATGTGTATCTATTTTTTGGAATAATTTCCATCATCCTTGCAGTACTAATTAATTTCATGAAGCTCGAAGAACAGAATATAGAAGACAACACAACTTCGGGAATATCATACAATAAAAAAACCGACACTGTAATCCCATTTATTCTTCTCTGTATTTCAATGGCACTGGCAGGTTTTGTTTACCGTGGCCAGACCCTCATTCTACCGGTTTATTTTGAAAAGAAGGTTCCTTTTTTATACGAAGCTATAAAGAACATCAACTTTTTTGCCTACAGTGGCAGTAAAAACCTCTCGGCAACTATCCTGGCCTCGTTTGTATACTTCATCAGTATATTTGGCCAAATACTTGGAGGTAAGGTGGCAGACAGGTTTGACCTGAGATACGCCTATACGTACTTTTTTATATTTTCCTTTCCCTTTATTGTGGGCATGTATTTTGCAGAAAATGTTTCTCTATTTATTTCTGCGGTAATGTTCATTCTCTTTTCTGTCGGGATGCAGCCAGTGGAAAACTCACTGATAGCATATTTTGTTCCCAAAAAATGGAGAAACACAAGTTATGGGATTAAGTTTATTCTAACATTTGGGGTAAGTTCATTTGTCGTTTACCCCATTGGATTTTTCGAGCGAAATTACGGCTTATCATCCGTTTTCCTGCTTTTCAGCCTGATAGTGGTGCTCCTAATCGTAAATAATTTTGTCCTTATTGCTTATACAGGAAGAAAACGTCGCAAATAGCCGATTTATAAGAGCTCTATACCTTCTTATAATTGAATAAATCTCGAGCTTTCAGAAAAATAGAAATTCTAACGCGAAATTGGATTAAAGATACTCCATATTCACTTTGCTTTTTTATTACCCAGGCTCTCCATCAACCTGATAGAGCTTTTACTTGCCCATTCCCTTGGACCAATCGCAACCCCTACTACCTCGCCCTCCGGATTGATTATGTAGGTTGTGGGAATACCTCTTACCGAATATCTCATTGCTATTTCGCCAGTCCGATCAATATATACAGGAAAGTTTATAGAGTTTTTCTTCATAAACTTTTTTACAGTTGCAGCATCTTCCCTGATGTCGATGGCCATTACAGTAAAATCTTTATGCTTCAGTGATTCGTAAAGCTTCTGTATATCCTGTACCTCTGAACGACAGGGTCCACACCATGTAGCCCAGAAATTAAGGAAAACTACCTTTCCCTTCATATCTGAGAGCGAAACCTCCCTGCCATCAAGGGAGGCAATAGTAAAATCCGGAGCCACTATTCTATCTTTTATCTTTACTATCCCGAGTTCTGCATAATAATCTGTTTCCTCAGCAAGGGCAAAAGCAGTAATAAACAAAAAGAAACTCAGTATAATTAACAAGAGTTGTGCTAAACTTATCTTCATCTATTATCTGTTCCTGAATTATCATACAATCCAAATAATTTAAGCCATGCCCCTTTCCAAATCAATACAAATATTCTCAAAATTCTCAATAAATTGATTTATCGATTTTCCTTTCAGGGTCTCCTTCATGTACCTGCTGACCAACATATATCCAATGAAGTACCCTATTCTGTGAGGAAGTCCCTCCACATTACCGTGAAATATATCTCCCCCCCTCTTTGCATATGAAATTGCATCGTAAAAGTACTGGCCAATTTTTGAGCTCAACATATTATAATCTGATCTATGCATGAAAAGATACCTATAATCGGGAAGCCCTGGATAAACCTCCCTCGAGAAACATATAGCTATCCCCTCCTTTATAATTCTTCTCAGAGGATTATTTTCATCTCCGTAAAGCTTATTCAGGACAAGGTGACAGTATTCATGTGCCATCATCACAGGGTAATCCGTAAACTTTTTGAATCTTTCCAGCCCTACACAGATCACATAATCGTCTTTGAACCTTACCACACACATATCTGGACTGAAAAAACCAATAAATATGTATACATTACACATACCCTTAAGCGGAAATATATTTCTTGACCTGAGAATACTTTCCCGTGTAGCTTCTTCAAGGTCATAGAGTTTTACTGCTTCTTCCAGATGGGAATAATCTGAAGCCTTTATATCATTAACACGATCCCTGATATTTTGAATCGTATAGCCCTGATAATTAAACCAGAAATTATCTAAAAAATCCTTATGTTTCAGATAATAGTATTCCCTGAAAGCCTTCCACTTATTCTTTTCCATATGGATTGCATTTAAAAAAATGAAAAAATCCCTATAGAGGCAATTGATCCTCATTTTTTTATTTTCTTTCAGATTTTTCTATGACTTCTCCAAACAATCTGCCCTGATAGGTGTTAAGGCGCCTAAACATCCCGTTAATTTTATCCAGCACTTTCTGCTTCTCTAGACTCCATTCCGGTGCAATAAGCACCTCTCGAGGGGCATCTGAAACAAGTCTCTGAATAACAACCTGCGGGTTTATCCTCTCCAGGAACTTTACACCATATCCCACATATTCATCAAGTGTAAGCAACTCAAGTCTTCCTTCCATGTACCATTTTTCAAATACAGAGCCTTTCAGAACAGTAAGATTATGCAATTTCAATCCATCCAGAGGAAGATTGGCAATTTTTTCAGCGGTATAAAGAATCTCTTTCTCACCTTCACCAGGAAGTCCTATTATTACATGTGCCGAAACAAGAAGCCCGGCTTTTTTTGACTCAACAACTGCAATCTCAAAATCACGATAGGTATGCCTCCTATTGATTAGCTCGAGTGTTCTGTCATTTGCCGATTGCAGTCCATACTCGACCCATACATCAAGACCTTTCTCCTTATAAGAAGCAAGAAGTTCGATTTTCTCTCTGTCAATACAGTCAGGTCTGGTACCAACCGCAATTGCAACGGCTCCCTCACAATCCAGAGCATGATCATAAACCTGCTTGAGTCTATCTACACTGCCGTATGTATTGGTATAAGCCTGAAAATAAACAATATACCCTTCTGCTCTGTACCTCCTCTTTGCTATCTCCCTCCCCTTCTCTATCTGGTCTTTAATATCAGTAACATTCCCCCTAGCAACCCATGAGCCTCCTGGAGAGCAATAATAACATCCTTTCCTGCTGAGAGTTCCATCCCTGTTGGGACAACTGAAACCAGCATCAATGGAGATCCTGTAAACCCTTTTACCATACCTTTCTCTCAGATATTCTGAAAATCGTCTGTAGTACAATTCCAAAATCCACCGGTTAATAAAATTATGCCAAATTAATCAGTAATCTCGACTTTTAAAATTGATTATCTTATAATAACTATAAGGAAAAAATTTCAAATCAACAAGTCCATATCTCAGGACATCGACAAGATGGTCGGAAACGGCGAAAATATAGTGATCCTTGACTTTGGCTCACAGTATACACAACTAATTGCAAGGAAAACAAGAGAGCTGGGTGTATACTCGGAGATACTTCCATATAATTCACCCATAGATAAAATTCTCGAATTAAAACCCGGGGGCCTAATACTATCTGGAGGCCCTCAATCGGTCTACGATGAAGGAGCCCCACTCCTGAACAGAGACATCCTCAACCTCGGCATACCGATACTTGGCATATGCTACGGTCTTCAGGTTATGTGTCATGTTCTAGGAGGAACTGTCGTGGCCACACAGAAGCGAGAGTATGGCCGGGCCAAGTTAACAATAGTTAACAATTCGGATTTATTCAGAGGATTCAATAATGGCGAAAAAATCGATGTATGGATGAGCCATGCGGATAGTGTCGAGGTTATCCCCAAAGGTTTCAAAACTACAGGTTCAACCGAAAACTGTGTTCACGGTGCTATTTCTAATCCAGAAAAAAAGTTATTCGGTGTTCAGTTTCATCCAGAGGTGCACCATACAGAAAGAGGAATAGAAATTCTCAAAAATTTTATTTTTAATATATGCAAACTTGAAAAAAACTGGGACATGGGTTCATTTATACAGAGGGAGATAGAAAAGATCAGATCCACCGTGGACAATAAAAAAGTAATATGTGCCCTGTCAGGTGGTGTGGACTCTTCTGTGGTAGCTGTCCTCCTCGGGAAAGCGATAGGAAAAAATACAAAAGCTGTGTTCATTAATAATGGTCTTTTGAGAAAAAACGAAGCAGAGGAGGTCATAAGCGTATTCAGCAGCGGCTTTGAGTTTGATTTTATATATGCAGATTGCAGTGAAAGATTCCTCAATGCCCTGAGAGGAGTAAAAGACCCGGAGAAAAAGCGGAAAATAATAGGACACGAGTTTATAAAGATATTTGAAGAAAAGGCAAGGGAGCTTGGAGAAATTGAATACCTTGCCCAGGGAACTCTATATCCTGATGTGATCGAATCTGTTTCTCAAAAAGGACCATCCGCTACAATCAAAACCCATCATAACGTAGGCGGACTCCCCGAAAAAATGAACCTGAAACTTATCGAACCATTAAGGGAGTTATTCAAAGATGAGGTAAGAAAACTGGGTTCAGAGCTAGGAATTCCTGAAAAACTTATCAAGAGACACCCATTCCCCGGGCCTGGTCTTGCCATCAGAATAATCGGTGAAGTTACGCAGGAAAGACTCAATATCCTGAGAGAGGCAGACCAGATAATCATAGAAGAGATAAAAAATGCCAGATTATATGATGAAATATGGCAGGCCTTTGGTGTTCTATTACCGATAAAGAGTGTAGGGGTTATGGGAGATAATAGAACATACGAAAATGTATGTGTACTGAGAGCAGTTTCATCGGTTGATGGTATGACAGCTGACTGGTATAGATTACCCTACGATGTTCTTGATAAAATCTCAACCAGGATCATAAATGAGGTAACAGGTATTAACAGGGTGGTTTTTGATATTTCTTCAAAACCGCCCGCTACAATAGAGTGGGAATAAGATTAATGAAATACTACTACGAGCTTTTAAATCTCAAAGAGGGTGCTAATAAGGACGATATAGTAAAGGCCTTCAGGAAACTTGCCAAGAGGTATCATCCCGATATATCAAATAACCATGAACATTTCATCCAAATACTGAATGCATATCATGTACTGATCTCCCAGTTTATAAACCACAAAAAACCGGTTTTGAAAAAAAATACAGATGAGAAACCTACCCCCGTTATAATACCAAAATCCAGGGTAAAGTTCGCCATTTCACTTGAAGACATAGCCGAAATGGGTATATTTATTCATGGAAAAGTCAGGCGTGGGAGCGTTTTTTTAAATCCAAAAGGTTACGATATAATAATAGAGGTTACCCAGGATGAGATTAAAAGAGGGGCACTGGCAGTAGCCGATGTTCCGGCAAGAGTTATCTGTCCACTGTGCAGGGGAGATAGAAAAAGATGCACCTTGTGTTCCGATAGGGGACATATCACAAAGGCAGTGGAGGTGGGTATAAAAATCCCAGAAAAAATCAGGGATGGTGAAGTATTTAAAGTTCCTTTAAAAAAAACGCTTAATGGGAAGTATGCATATTTTTTCAAGAACGAGCTGGCTGTAAAGATCAACATTATAAGGCATGTCTATGGAAGATAGACACCAGAGTCTGAAAAAAACAAAAACCACGGGTGAGAAAAAGCAAAGATTGGGGTTTTTTCAGAGACTTTTTGGAAGCCCTGAGGAAGCGGCAAAGAGAAGAATTATAAAAGCACTCAAAAAAGAACTCGCCTTGGCAAAAATAGACCTGTATAAAATCAAAAAAGATATAATCTCACCTTCAATAGCAAAAATTCTATTTGAGATTTATAAGTTAACAAATCCTTTTTCAAAACTAATACAGTACGACGAAAAATCCAGAAGACTATCTCCCTCTTTTGAAGAACATTTCATCATGAGCTTTCACAACGAAAAAGCAAAGGATGCCTACTCAAAGCTAAATGAGGAATACATTAAAAAATTGATAAGAGAAAAAGGACCAAAAAGGGCAAAGATCGAATTAGACACTCTGCTAAACGATTATTTTGACCAGTTTGATAAAGAAACAATAAACAGAATTAACTATTCGTATTCAAATTTCCTTAACTTCGTGAGATTTACCAAATACGATTTTTACCCTCTTCTGAGGGAGTTCGATCCGTCTCTGGAAGAGGGAAACTTTCTGAAGAAACCCTCGTTTGGGTATGCAATTGGATCATTACTTAAAGAGGACCTAGTAAAATTAAATAATCTGCTTTACTCCTTCAAAGTGGATGACTCAATAGACAGGGGCGTTCAGGTTTTTGAAAACCTTCACGGTGTAAGGCCTATTTCCAATCCAAATCTAAATAGACTTAAAAAGATACTCGAATCTCTTAGAGAGAATCGATACATTCCTCTAATTATTCAGGCTATAAATAAATCACTGAATCCACCAAGCATTTTGAGTCCTATTACCTACGATATTTTCACTGCACACTCGGTCAGAATTAAGGGTGAGGTTTATAAAATCCAGAAGGCGACCATTAACTCCATGAAAGAAGGAGCTGTAAGAGAAATCACATCAGCTCTTTTCAACGGGAGTATCGTGGGCAGGGTTAAAAACTATTCAGAACTAAAAAACGAACAATTATCAAAACTCGGCCTGCCAACTTTTAAATATACCGAATCTTTCAATTACCTCAAGGCCTTCATCACAGACAAATATCTTCCTGGTATCAGTAAAATCATCCATGAACTCATAGTAGAAGGCATTTTTAACGATAAAGCCCTACTAACGGCGATCTCAAATAGTTACTTTGCCTTGAATGAACTGCTAAAAAAAATAGATGAAATTGATACGGATCTGGATGTGGAGGGATCAAGAGGGAATACAATAAAAAGACTTATGTTTTCAATAAGTAAAAATGAAAGTGCAAGAAAAGTACTCGAAAAAACTATAAAGGATATTAATGAGGATGTTAAACTCATCATTGATGAAGCCATACTAAATCTAAAAGATCTGGCTCTAAATATAAAAACAGTTATAGAGGATTATAAAAGTCAGAGACCCAAAATAATATCCAATATTAAGAAAATAAGGAGTCCAAACAACAGAGAGTTCATCCAGGATTTAATCAACAGTTACAAAGAAATATATCTGTTTTTCAAGCTACTCAGCATTTTTGTTCCAATAAATATTACCAAGGCTGATTTTGAGAAAAGAAAAGCCATCCTGGAGGCGAAAAAATAGCGAAAAAATATTAAATTGTTTTCACAGTCAACAAATAATGCTTAAATTAAAACCCTGCGATAAGTAAAAAAATAAACCAGGACATTAAGGAGGTATTTTATAGATGAAAAGAAAAACAAAACAACTGCTCCTCGGTATAATAATCATTCTTGTTTCAATTGTGGTAATTTATTTCAATGTAAAGGTAAGGGAAGCAAATTTTAAAACCCTCTGGCCCGCAATAATACTCATCGTGGGCATGATCCTTTATATTCTCTACTTCACTCTTAAAAGAAAGAAAAACAGGCTCATACTATTATTCCTTGCAACTTTTTTAGCCATTTCTACGGTCCCTCTTTTTGTTCTCTTGCTAACAAGCTTTGATAACATAAAGTATCTATGGCCTGGTTTTGGGTTTGCCCTTGGTATGAGTATACTCTCAATCTATTTTTACGGTAAGAAGAAAAAGTACGTTCTCACCATTTCTGTACTGATTATCTCTCTCTCACTTCTCGTCTGGATCCTTTTCGCTCTAAAATCTGAATATGGGCTCATAATAGGAGTCTCTCTTCTTATCATTGGTGCGGCATTTCTTACAAGGGGGCTAATAAAAGAACCAGAAGAAATCGCTGTACAGATCTCAGAAACTGTCGGGGAAAGCTCCAGGGAGAATCCACCTGAAGCTGATCAGTAAAATACACAAGTGGTACTGTTTTATAATATCAATCCTGAAATTTTTAAGAATTAAAATTTTCTTTGAATAATTCGGAAAAACTTCAGCAGTAGTCATCTTACTATCAATTGTTCCCGTAACTCATATGTTCGGATACAGTAAAAATTTGCGCTATAATTATATAAATAAATGTACAATAATTATTTGCTTCAAAACTATCCTGCTATTCTTCAAATAGTCGATAATAAAACGAAGGTAAAGTTTTCTGAAAAATAGAAATCCTGCTGCAAGGTAAAACTAAAAATGTTGCAGTGCCGACGAACTTCGAACAATTTATATTAATATGTGTCGATTTCTTTATCTAGTATTAATAATTTGCGTTTCATGATAAAAACTCGAAGTTCGTCCTAATAATAATTAAATCACTTTAACTGACAGGGATAAAAAATGTGCGGAATAGTAGGCTATATTGGTTCGAGGGAGGTAACTCCGGTACTTATCGATGGATTAAAAAGACTTGAGTACAGGGGTTACGATTCAGCAGGCATAGCAGTAATCAAAGACAGAAAAATAATAGTAACAAAAACAAAGGGAAAAGTTTCACAGCTTGAAAATCTGCTCAAAAACTCCAATGACAACGCTAAATGTGGTATAGCCCATACAAGGTGGGCCACCCATGGTGAACCAAACAACATAAATGCCCATCCTCACATGGATTGCAGAGAAGAAATTGCAATAGTTCACAATGGAATAATCGAAAACTACACTACCCTTAAAAAGTTCCTTCAGGAGAAGGGGCATAGTTTCAGGAGTGAGACAGACAGTGAGGTGCTGGCACATCTAATAGAAGAATATTTCAATGGGAACCTCCTTGAAGCAACCATGCTGGCACTTGCCGATGTTGAAGGCACATACGGAATTGCAGTTATTTCCTCAAAAGAACCCGATAAGCTGGTAATAGCCAGAAAAGGAAGCCCACTCATAATAGGGAAAGGCAGGAATGAGAACTTCATAGCTTCAGATGTTGCAGCAGTACTTAGATATACCAATGAGATAATCTATCTGGAAGATGGCGAGATTGCAGAAATAACCGCATCAGATATCAAAGTAAAAACGGGCAATAACATAGAGGTGAGAAAGAAAGCCCAGCAAATACTCTGGACACTGGATATGATTGAAAAAGGTGGTTTTCCCCATTTTATGTTAAAAGAAATATTCGAGCAACCGAACTCTCTCAGCAATACCATGAGGGGAAGGCTTAACCTGGAGGAAGGTACAGCAAGGCTTGATGGACTCCTCCCATATATCGATAAGTTAAAAAAGGCAAACCGTATAATAATAACAGCATGCGGTACTTCCTGGCACGCAGGGCTAATAGGAGAATATCTCATCGAAGAGATTGCAGGAATACCCGTAGAGGTGGAATATGCATCAGAGTTCAGATACAGAAGTCCGGTTATTATCGAAGGAGATGTTGTTTTTGTGATCAGTCAATCGGGAGAAACAGCAGATACACTGGGAGCATTGAGAGAAGCAAAACGCAAGGGAGCAACGGTTCTGGGCATATGTAACGTTGTGGGTAGTACCATAGCCAGGGAAGCTGATGCAGGCGTCTACATACATGCAGGTCCCGAAATAGGCGTAGCCTCAACAAAAGCATTCACATCCCAGGTAATGGTCCTTATAATGATAGCACTGATGCTCGGCAGAATGAAAACACTACCACTTGAGGTGGGAAGAAAAATTGTCAGCGCTTTAAATGAGATACCAGAACTCGTCCAGAAGGTTCTCGATCAAAACGAATCAATCAAAAGAGTAAGTCATAAGTTTTTTAAAACAAATAATGCATTATACCTTGGAAGGGGATACAACTTTCCGGTGGCTCTGGAGGGAGCGTTGAAACTTAAAGAGATAAGCTATATTCATGCAGAGGGTTATCCTGCAGCCGAGATGAAACACGGACCAATAGCCCTCATAGATAAAAATATGCCTACAGTGGTTATTGCCACCCGGGACGCTGTATATGAAAAAATAGTGAGCAATATTGAAGAAGTTAAGGCAAGAAAGGGAAGAATTCTCTCCATAGTTACAAAAGGCGACGAAAAAATTAAAGAACTTTCCGATGAGATAATCGAGGTACCGGAAACAATTACTTTTATTTCACCAATCATAAATGTTATTCCACTTCAGCTCATTTCATACCATGTAGCTGTTGAAAGGGGATGCAATGTGGATCAACCCAGAAACCTGGCAAAAAGTGTAACGGTTGAATAAACCTATTCTTCCCGATTCCCCGAGGAGATTTGTCCAAAAAATTATTCTTCAGTACGACTTTCGATCTTTCTAAGTAAAATACAAATTATTGATAAATCATCGAGAAATCAGGCGGTATCTAATTTAAACTGTTCTCGGTTCGCTGGTAATGTAATCTTCT
>CAZFGQ010000049.1:0-20090 GCA_964518675.1 uncultured Spirochaetota bacterium | reverse complement strand
TAAGTGATTTTCCTAACCAATTGTTATTATTTGAATTATAACCGGACACTAATGATCTTATATAATTAATATAATTTTTGTTATTTATTTTGAAACAGATGATATAATAAAAATCAAGATGCTGGTAAACAAAACCAGGGATATATTTAGAGTCATATAATCCGAAGTAGGTAGGTAATAGGTTGAAAATTAGAGTGCGGCTAAGACCTCGGGAAGGAGGATGGTGGGATACCAGTAGAAGATCTACTCCGAGTAAAAAAATAATAGATGAGGGGGTTGGGATATGAAGTATGTAGGAGTGGATCTTCACAAGAGGCGGTTTAGTGTATGCTGGAGGGGGGAGGATGACTCTGAGGAGCTGGAGAGTTACCCAATTGATGCTCAGTATGAATATGATTTTGAAATAGCGCAGGTTTTGAAGCATGAAAAAATAGGCCAATATACGATTTTTATTAATTAAAAACTTAGATTGTGTCCAACAAAGGAGCGTTTGCTAAACCTAAAATTCACTTTTAAAATAAAAAATTCTTATTATCCCAGAAATATTTTAAATTAATGAAAATCAGTGAAAATAATGCAAGGAAAAAAGATACTAGAAAACAAGCTATTTTACACTATCACGCTCGACAGGCTTGTTCCTCGGGATCATCCAGTAAGAAAGATAGAGGAAGTACTGGATTTAGGTGTTCTATATGAAGAGACAAAGGAATATTACTCCCATGAAGGAAAACCATCGATAGATCCGATTGTATTATTTAAGCTGTATGTTTTAGGACATTTTTTGTTATACCATCTGAGAGAAAGTTATTCAGGGAAGTATAGGTAAATCTGGCATATAGATGGTATCCTGGATATGATTTAGAATGAGGAGATACTGGATCATACTATAATGACGAAACCGAGGCACAGATTTCCTAAAGAAGTATTTATAAGGTTATGTAAGGAGAGGAATTAATATCCGGTGATTATTATTTTTGGTGGTGGTACCCAATTGTTAGACTAAAATATGCGAGAGATTATCAATATTGGTCTTATAAACACAAACAGAGGAACCACCACAATGGCAAACAAACTAAAAACTTACACACCGAGTTTCAAGTTCAAAGCTGTTATTTAGAGTTTTATAAGGGGTAATGTTGCGGAGGTTGGGAGAAAATATAGGATTAATCCTAACAGGCTATCGAGCTGAAGGGGTTAGTGAAGGTATGCATTTAGTATTTTTAGTGTGGGCTGATTTTTAATAAAAAATTAAAGGATTTAGTTTATCTCTAGCTCATTCGTTAAAATATTGAAACATTGAATCGTGAACATCCTCGATAATAACTAATCTTTCAACTAACCTGAGTTTAATACCCAGTGCACGGGCTACAGATAAAAGCAATCCAAAAGCTTCTTCCCTTCGGACCAGTATTACTTTTGGCAATAATCTAATGTTTTCTACAATTTTCATGAACAGCAGAGGAAGATCTGAAAGGTTTTCTTTAGACTTAACCAGATGGGAGTTAAACACATAGCCTGAATTATGATTTACCCACAAAACTACAAGGGGATAATAAGGCCTCTCATTTTTCTCTCTGACTGCTTCAGGAAAATAAAAGAAATCAACTTCCCACGTTCCCTGGCGACGTGTTATCACCCTATCAATTTTCCTTAACAAATTTATATCTACTGGATTTGATTTTATTTCAGTTTTCTCAAGTGGCTCCGGCTCCAGCCATTCATCCCTCCAGCAGAGAATGCCATCCTTTAATTCAGAGACCCGTACCAGATACTTATTTATAGAATTCCGCGGAGGGTCAAAAAGCCCTGGATTATTTTTAAAACGTAGAGAAACCTCGATTGTTTGCTGTAAAACGTGTGTGAGAAATCTTACCTCAGCAGCATCCAGGTACCATGGAAAATATCCGGGACAGTAATTTCTGAATAATGGCCATGCGGTTTTCCCTCTGAATTTCAACCCGAGTTTCTTTATCAGATCAATATCTCTCTTATCCAGAAAATCTCTATCTTCAAACGATACCATAAGACACTTCTGAACAAAAAGAGCATCGGGAGAAGATGGGAGAATTTCACCTGCCTGAATTCTCTGATATCCCTCCAACCCTTCAGTCCCGAGATAAACACCCAACCCATAATATTCTCCTGCCCCGCCCATTACACAGCAATAACCGATTTCTCCGGTTTCCGGGTTTTTAACCCCAAACATATCTGTATCCCACATCCAGTCCCAGCATCCTATCCTCTCAAACTCTATTGCTGCCTGATAAAGCTCTCTCCACTCTTCCATGGTTGGTTCCACCATACCTGATCGATCATTTTCCATACCTCATCTCCTGATGATTATTATTTTTATTTCGGGCAATATTATAAAAGGCAAAAACACCTCTGTATAAAACATCTTCACAATATTATATAACTTTTCTTTCTGATTATCCATAATCTCATTCAACTTGTTCTTTTATAAAGAGAAGTAGCAGTTCTCTAATAAAAAATGCGGCGAGAGTGGCGGATACTCCTGAACTGTCAGCGGGAGGACAGAGCTCAACCACATCAATTCCCACAATATTGAGACTCCTAAAAGATAAAACTGCATCAAGTAGATCTCCAGGCTTAATCCCGCAGGGTTCAGGAGCTCCTGTGCCGGGGAAAAAACCAGGGTCAATCACATCAAGATCAATTGTAACATAAACCGGGGCTTCCTTTGGAATTGTTTCTAAAACATTTTTAACTTCATTAAGAGTGAATGGATAAAAATGAGGGAGATTTCTGGCAAATGTGAACTCATGGGTATCGCCGGAACGAATGCCAAAGCTCATAAATCTGATACTGGGTATAACTTCAAGTATTCTTTTCGCAACTGATGCGTGAGAGTAAATGCTTCCGCCATAGGAATCCCTCATATCACAATGGGCATCAAAGTAAATAACAAAAAGATTTTTGTACTGCTCAGAACACGCCCTGATGATCGGATAGCTTATAGAATGTTCCCCTCCAATCGCGAGGAACCTTTTTCCCTGCATAAGGAGCCCGGTAATAAATCCATGAACCTCATCAACCATCATTTCAGGGTTTGCATGGGGTACCTCAATATTTCCATAATCGTAAAATTGAAGCCCATTTAAATCAAGTGATTGGTATGGTGAATAGCTCTCAATACCTTCAGAAGAAATCCTCACGGCATCTGGAGCAAACCTTGCACCCGGTCGATGGGAGCTTGTTCCATCATATGGTATACCAAATATCCAGATTTGGGAATCGGGGTTTTCAGAAGAAGAGAGATATCTAAGCCTCATCAATTATCTCTTTTACAAAATTGGGTAGATTGAAAACACATCTGCCAAGTTCTCGATTGTAGTATTTTAATCCATCCGGGATAAATGGATTTTTTAGCTCCTCTTTTAATGGATCCATCCTGTTAGAAGCGAAAGCAAAACTCCAGAGCCCGAATGGGTAGGTTGGAATACTTCCAAGGTACATCCTTACAGTTTTAAAACCAGTCTTCAGATTTTCATATATATTCTGGATAACTGGCCTGTACACCAGATCAAACGGCGACTCTGTTTGGGCAGTAAGCACACCATTGTCTTTAAGAATCGAAGAACAATCCTTATAGAACTCGCTGGAAAAAAGAACCTCTCCCGGACCAACAGGGTCAGTGGAGTCAACAATTATAAGATCAAACTTTTCGTCTGTTTCTTTAACAAATTTCGCTCCATCCTCTATCACAACCTCAAGCCTTTTATCGTCAAAAGAAAACGAGAGAGTTGGGAAAAACTTCTTTGAGGTTTCTATCACCTCTTTATCTATCTCAACAAGAACTACCCTGTTTACAGACCTGTACTTTAAAACCTCCCTGGCAGTACCCCCATCACCACCACCAATTATGAGAACAGATAAAGGATTCTCCATGTACTGGAGGGGAACATGGGTAAGGAGCTCATGGTAAACGAATTCATCTCTCTCGGTGAGCATTACAACCTTATCAATAACCAGCACCTTTCCATAATATGCACTCTCCAGTACATCAATTGTCTGGTACTTACTCTCTTTATGGTATAAGTGCTCTTTGATCAGGAGGGTTAATCCAACACTATCATTTGATTTTTCTGTAAACCAGAGCTCCATTTTATTTATCCTGATTCATGTATGATGAACCTAAAAGATAATCAACTTTATAAAATACTCATTTGTACCACAAGACAACCCCGGCAAATACTCCTCCCTTATCCTGGACCCTGTGCTCAACACCATCAACATAAATCTCTTTCAATTTTCTGTTTCTATTTTTAAAGCCCTTTTCCGCCATTCCCACAACAACCCTCTTGGCCTCCTCAAGTGTGGTTGCCGCACTATACTCCATTATAAGTCCGGCCTCATCTGTATTCTCAGGAATTGCAACAGCAATAGCAGCAGATATTAACTCTCCCCTCATATCAGAAAACCTGAACGCATAAGCTATTGGCACTATTGAACCGGCCGGTATTTCCACCCAGGAGACTTTCTCACAGCCAGGAGGTACAATACTGCTCACCTTAACAAGGTTAACATCCGAAATCCCGGCACTAATCAGACAGTTATCAAATATGTTAAGTGCAGTATCCCCTTCACTTGATCCCTTCACAATGAAGAAAACTTCTGGCCTTTGCACCATAGTATGTATCCCCATCGAAAGATAAAAACCGAACTATTCTCATGCGATTTTGTGCTTCAGCTTCTCCTTGGTTTCAAAAATACCTCTTTTAAGTTCTGTAACAGAGGTATTCTTCGCTCCAAGAGCCTTCTTTATACCATCATGGATTACCCATGGATCAATATTGTCACCACAGGTAAAAATATCCACTGCGGCATACCGATACTCCGGCCATGTGTGTATCGAAACATGTGATTCAGCTATAACCACAACTCCCGAAACACCAAATGGAGAAAAGGTATGAAAGGTAGTTGCAACAATTGTAGCACCTGAACGCTTAACAGCTTCAGTTAATGTCTTCTCTATATTATTCCTGTCATTTAATTTTTCAGGTTCACATTCATACAGCTCTACCAGAATTTGGGTTCCCAATGCCTGCATTTTTCCACTCCTTTACTGAGTTTTTTACCAGAAATGGGTCGAGAAAGATAAAAGCAGACAAATATAAAACTATAGGTGAGCCGTATGACTCAAAGATTGGGTAAAAGCAGACACTTTTACCAGCAACTCCTCCCTATCATGATATAGAATGAAACCTATTCTTTTTATCAAGAGTAATTGTACTGGTAAAAACATCCCTTCTACCCGTGGATAGAATAAATGAAGAGTTCATTCTTATCGTAATATATGATATATTGGAAAAAAATCAAGAAAAATAGATTTTTGATCATATTTTCCTTTTCCATCTTGTACCTTCTTTTGTATCCTCCAGGATGATACCCATTTCCATTAATTCATCCCTTATCCTATCAGCCTCTGCAAAGTTTCTCACCTTTCTGGCTTCTGCCCTTTTTCTTATTAATTCCTCGATCTCCTCAGGCAGAAGTTCCCTCTCAAGGGTAAAAACGCCGAGAACAGAGTTAATCTCCTTCATGAAACCGTACACCATCTCAGCCTCTTCATGTCCAATCTCATTCCTATCAATCATTATATTTACCTTTCTAACAAACTCGGATATTTCTGCAAGCGCCCTGGAAATGTTAAGGTCATCGTCCATTGCTTCACAGAATCCCTTTTTTGTGCTTGCTACCAATTTTCCAATTATCTCTAATTCCTTGAATTTTACAGGATTACTATCTTCGGCTATAGAGGAAACCCCGGCACTTTCCCTGACATCCATAATCCTCACTATAAAATCATTATACCTCTGGAGCGCATTTTCCGCCTGATCCAGAGCCTCAAAACTAAAGTTCAAAGGCGCCCTATAATGAGTTGAGAGAAGAAAAAACCTAACAACAGCAGGAGAATATTTTTTAAAAATCTCCCGTAATGTAAAGAAATTCCCAAGCGATTTACTCATCTTCTCATTCTCAATCTTAAGAAACCCGTTATGCATCCAGTATCTAGCGAAAGCAAATCCGGCACCCCTCGCCTGGGCTATCTCATCCTCATGATGTGGGAATGTAAGGTCCTGTCCGCCACAGTGAATATCAAACTCTTCACCAAGGTATTTAACACTCATTGCCGTACATTCAATATGCCACCCTGGCCTTCCCCTGCCCCACGGACTTTCCCAGGAGGGCTCACCCGGCTTTTCAAACTTCCATAGCACAAAATCACCGGGATTTCTCTTTCCCTTAGTAACCTCAACCCTCGCTCCTTCGATTAACTCATCGAGGTTCTGTCCGCTTAGCCTTCCATAATCCGGAAAGGTTGAAATATCAAAATAAACACCATCCTCAAGAATGTATGCATGTCCTCTGTCAACCAATCTTTTTATTATATCAATAATCTCAGGTATATGTTCTGTGGGTTTTGGATCAAAATCCGGTTCAAGCACATTCAATTTGCCGTAGTCCTCTCTGTATATCTGGATAAATCTCTCGGTAAGTTCTTTTACAGTCGTGTTTTCTTTTCTTGCTCTTTCTATTGTTTTGTCATCGATATCAGTCCAGTTTCTAACAAACACAACCCTGTAGCCTCTGTAAATCAGGTACCTTCTAAGAAGATCAAATGCAACAGCAGATCTTCCATGCCCGAGGTGACCGTAGTCATAAACCGTTGGCCCACAGAGGTATATCTTTGCCTCCCCCTCATTGACAGGCACAAAGTCAACCTTTCTCTTCATAAGAGTATCGTAAATTTTCATTTCTTCACCCTAGATTCTTGAAATTTCTTTTGTTTGACTAAAATGATGGTTTATCAAAGGAATTTGCCTTATCTTAAACAGGTCACATTCTCAAAAACGTTACAATATTTCCATACCATAATTTATTAAATATTTTCTGATTAATCTATATAATTGGAAAAATGGCTGGAATTTTCTCGAAAAGAAAACCCAAAATGAAGAAAACAGGAGGATTTTTTCATGCTGAGGCAGGTTATAATGCAGTATTCCAGAGATATGACAGCAGGAAGACTGGCAAGAGGTTATGACCACTGCAACAGGGTATACCATCTTGCAAAGCACCTGGCAGAGGAATACGATGATGATATCCTATACGCCGCAACATTTCTACACGACATAATTCTCTCGGAACCTCACCAGCTCCAATCCGCTGAAAAAGCAGAATCCATACTCCATGAGGTCGGTTTTGAGCCCGAAAAGATACCGGTGGTAAAAGAAGCAATTATGAATCATATCCCCGAAGGTTCTCCGGTCTCTATCGAAGCTAAAATGCTTCACGATGCAGATATACTCGATTCACTGGGTATCGTGGGTATGACGAGGCTGGCCATAGGTGCCTTCTTCTGGAAAGGTGCAAAAACAATGGAAACAGTATGCAGGCTTATAAAAGAATATAAAATGAGAGCGGAATCACACCTGATTCTTCCAAAAAGTAAGATTATTGCACAGAAAAAACTAAAAAATATGGACATTGCCATCAAAAATCTTGAGGAAGAGCTTGCAATGATGCTGGAATAATGTCGCCTGAAATATTTCACGGAAGAATAAAAACTCATTTTTATATTCTGATAAAGCCAACTGGAGCTGAAATAGCGAAAGAGGAATAACCACTGGCTTAATCTATTAACAGGGCTTGCAGACATTGCAGGTTTGAAACATGAAATAATGACAGCGAAACAAAACTAAGCTCAATCCATTGATGGGTTCTACAGATATTATAAGTTCCTCGGGATGGAACAGCAGTGACAGAATGCCGTTAAAATTAATCCTGTGCTAGATCTTATATAAATTGTACGTTCATAAGGATTGAATAACACAAAAAGGATACTCCTACGGAGCTGTATTCGAAATCACCTCTCCCAGAGATCTTCCAATCTCTTCAAGAACATTTCTCCTTGCATCCTCCCGCGAAGAGCCCGTTGAGCTGCGCACAATACTCCACCTCTTTATTATCCCTCCCGAAACTCTATCGTATAGAACCGCCCTCCCCTCTGCCTTAGCAGTATAAAATCCCGATATAGTATCGTAATTGATTATTTTTATTTCTCCAATAAGTATTCTCTTTATTCCTTCTCCGGATTGTCTATCAAGGATCCTGAACAGTTCATAGTCTGTTTTACCTTTAGCCACAACGGGGTTTATAGAATATTCCCTTATATTAAAATGTTTATTATACAGAATCTCATAAATGACCGGTCCGGTAACAGGTTTTGCTATAAGGCCTGAATCCACATCATACTGGATAAAGAATATTCCCGTTTTTATCTTTCTGGCCTCAGTATCTGACCGGAACGAAATTGAAACAGTTTTGGTTTTCAGCACTTTTTTCAACGAAGTAAGCAGATCTGAATATTCTTCGGGAACACCTTTGAGCTTTTCAAGGTATCCATCTATATTAACCCTTGCCGTGATAATGTTCTTATCACTTACCTCATAAATCTCATCTATATTTACCACAGCTTTCCCATCTTTACTAGTGGGTATCCTGAACACGAGATACTTATATCCAGATAATTTTTCTCTCGGAACCCTGTATCTTATCTCAATTGGAAGCCCATATACAGGTATCTTTTCTCCATTAGCTGAATAGATTGCTTTTACACCAACAGGATTTGGCAGACTTTTGCCCACATACCCTAACTGACCATCTCCAACTTTCTCAAGATTAATGTTCAGTATTATTTTCTGAAGCCTATTCATGTTTCTCAGGAAGAATACACCACCATCTTCAATCTTCAGTGAGGCCTGGCATGCATCTATTAACATAAATATAGCTCCCGAGATATCCCTGTTACTGTAAAGCCTCTCTGCCTCTTCTTCCAATTTTTTAACTTCCCCGTACTTAAGTTCCATTATGGCTTTGAGCCTTTCCTGCTCTTTCCTTATCTCGGCCTTGCTGTATTTGAGTAGAATCCATACCCTGTAAAAAGTACTTCCATCTCTCTTTTGATATTTCTCATAGTAAATCTCTTTCAATTCCGCTCCCTGCAGTTTAGCTGCCCCTTCTGTTTTTAATTTCTGTGAAACCTCGGAAACATACTGTTCGGCAAAATACTTTTCTTCATAGGTTGAAGTTGCGGTAACCCTAACGCCTATGGTAGATACCACCTGGCTTAAAGCATCGGCGATCGCTTCATCCTTGCCATCATCAAAGCTTTTTACATCCCCACTTGAACCTACAAAATAGTAGTAATCTTTTTCCTCCGGTATTCTGGAAATCCATGAAGGTGGGCTTTTGCTTGAGGCCTGAACCAGTTTCTCACCCTTTCTTTTTACACTTGCCTTCTTTGAGGCGCATCCGGTGAGTCCGGAAAAGAACAATAGAAGAATTGCTATTGTAAGAATCCCGCAATTAAAAAAATTTCTTTTTAACATTTACATTGCCTCATCCTGTTTTCTTATTCTCTCGGCAACCTTTCTAAGCTCTTTGCGCTCTGCCTCATTTTCAATTTTTGCGAGCAGATTTTTAAGTGCAGCATCTCTGGCTGATGTGTAGTTCTCATAGGGCATCTTTGCACGTTTTAATACCCTGTAGTAATATTCAACCTCATTTTCTGATTTTATTCTCTGAATCTTTTCCCAATAGGTATCCGTTACAATAAGTCCTACAACTGGCACCTCCTTTGCAACTGTTTGGACATAGCTTTCAAATGTGGAGGAATATTCTGTATTTGTGCCCTGCATTGCCTCCCTGAACTGTGAGTCTACAAGCGTTTGAATCCCCTCGGCAATTCTCTTCCTCAACTCACCTTCGGCTATTCGCTCAGCAGCCCTTCTGTCAGCGTGTGATACATCAACCTTTACAACTATAAACTTTTGCCTCTTCTCCTTCACTACCTGAAACTCCGGCTCATTTATCCATTTTGGTTCTTTGTCTGCACTTCGCTGAACCACAAACTCCTCCCCAACCCGTGCCTTCTTTGGAGGCTTAACCTTAACCAGGCTTTTTTCGGCACATGAGAACATAAAAATCCCAAGTAGTACTGCAAGAACAGCGAAAATAACTATCTGTAAAAAATATTTTTTCTTATTCATAGTATTATCCCTCCACTTTCATCGTCAGATTTATAATTTCAAGCCTCAATTATTCAAGTATTCCAAAAACCACAGCATTACCCCTCGAAACAAGAACATCAAAGTTTTCAAAACCTGGCATACCCTGAACACTGTTAAGTATTTCATCTATGAGCTCTGTTTTCCTGCCCATATAGTATACATAGTACTTTGCCTGGCCAGGCGCTGCAGATACCTCTTTTATCCTTCTGAAGTTCTTTGTTTTGCTTACTGCATCAACAAACTCACGCAACATACTGTAACTCGGTATACCCTGCACCACAACCTCGTATCTAATACCCTCCTCAAAGGCTTTGTACATGTAATCCCTGGCAAGATTTATAACCGGTTCTATGGCTTTCTCAACTGCCACCTCAACGCATTTTCTCCTTGCAGCTTCATAACCGCTGGCAAGACCGATCTTACCCGAGTATCCTGTCTCTGTTCCAAGTCCTCTACCAGTAGCACTCTCAGAGGCCTTGAGGTCTATTGAAGCAGATGCAAAGTACAGGCCTCCTTCCTCTCCCATATCTTCAACCTTCCCATCAACAACAATGTAGACATCGGCATTGAGTGCCTGAGCGATGAGTTGAACCACACTAACATTACCCTGCGTCTCCTCGTAAAGCTTCATGTATTCATTTTTAATTTCGTTTATCCTCTCAAGATCCACATACTCATATCCCTTATTGGCCAGGTAGTTATTTACCCTATTGACGCAGAGCCTTGCATATTCGTCAGAGATGCTTTTATCCTCTGGTTCAAAGTACACGAGGTAGGTCAGATTATCAATAGCCTCGTTTATGATATCAGCATAGGGCGATTTTGCATATTTTTCTTCTACCTTGGGTTTTTTTTCGGGGATTGGTATCTCAAGCGTCTTTATACTACCGATTAGTTTACCCCTTGATATTTCAGCTGTAATATAAACAACTACCTGTTTTCCAGATTTTACTTTATCAGTAACCTGATATCCAGAAATAAAAGAATCGCTTATGCTGTATACATAGCTTTTCAATTTCTCAGAGTTTTGTTTCTCATTCTCCTCGCCTATTATCTCCACAACAGCTTTTTTCAGGGCATCTCTCTTTGCTATTTCAAGCGCATCCTGAAACTTTCTTGCCTTTCCGACACCATTTTTAACTATAATTTCCTGGGGTTTTGCCAGTTTTTCTTCTTTTACTGCCTTTCTCCCACAGCCGAACGCAAACAAAACGAACAATGCTATCAGTGCCACGGTGAAAACCAGTGTGGTCCTATTTATCCTCTTCATTGTTGTTCTCCTTTTTAAACAAATTGTTTAAATAAGTTGGTACTTAAAATAAAATAACTTCTGGAAAAACATTCTGAAAATATAATTCAGAAACGATTATACCCAATGCCAAAATGGAAAAAACTCAGATTCAAAGTTTCTCCGCCACTACATGCACCTCACATACCTTCCAATATCCTATCCAGAGCATTAAAATCTCAGATTTAAAGAACACCTCAATTCATATCCCGATATCCTTACCATTTTCATACCTTCGCTTTCAGGAAGTTCAAGAACATTTGGACTATCACTCTCAATAGTCACACTGCTAGGATTGCTACCCGATGTTTCTTCAATCAGAATGCTCCAGCGCTTGATCGGTGTGTAAACCCTGTAGTTGGCACCAAAGCTGAGTGAAAATCCATGATTAAAAAGAAAATCTAGAGATACTCCACCCCTCAAACCAACAGAGGTACCATAAATTGAGGCAACAGGATCTTTATTATAATCTATCTCTTCTCCACCTATAAGCAGAGTATCGAAAAGCAGATTATAATCATGTAATGGTTTCCTGAATGTTGTCATATAGAGAAAACCACCCTCACCCTGAATTGTGAGACTCAACCTCCTCTTATAAAATGAGGCCCCAAAACCAGCTTCTCCAAGAATACCAAAAAGAGGAAGGTTTACCACACCACTGATATCCAGTATTCCTTTAAACCTGTATCCAAGTGACTTCTGAATATCCAGTGTAAAAACCGGGGCATAATTCCTTTCTTTCTGGTTGAGTTTTATATAGTAATAATTGGAGAGACTCTCAAGAACAGTCCCCTCAGTGTACCGGTAAAGATCATCAACGAGTATTATACTGTAATTCATATCGGGAATATCAACCTGCATAAAACCACCTGTAAAACCAATTGTGATGCCGAGCTTGGCAATCTCAACAAGCTTATCCCCCTCGGTTATATCACCCTTTTTTATCAGAAGCTTTCCCTCAGAATATTCAGGGAATACCTTTTTAACCCTGATTAATCCAGAAGGAACCTCAACAATTTTACCGGTTCTTCCAAGCTCCTTCTTGATCAAAACCTCATACTCATCTCCAGGTTTTATTCCGAAATTCTTCCCAGGCTGAAAAATTACCCTGTCACCTCTCTTCTCAATTATTATAGATCTTATTTTGAAACTCTCCAGCTGCCTTATCCTGTAAGAAAGAGTCGAAATAGCACTATCGATTGCCTCCTTATTTGCTTCTCGAAAACTGGTACTTGTTCCGCTGCCCGAGATCCTGATAGACTCTGCCTTAACACCTCTTTTAACATCTATAAACGTTATATCGATTACCAATTCAACATTATACTGCTCGATGTAAGATTTTCCTCTTTCAGTCTCAATCTCAATTCTTCGAACGGTGGGGGTATAATTCGAAAGTGTTGGGATAACAACTATAAACGAGTTTACGATTTTTTCAAAATCCTCACCCTTTATTACAACAGTTCCAAACTTCTCGTCGTATGTTCCAGCTTCATATGCCTCTTTCGCCTTTATTTCCCTGATTCTTTCTATGAACTCATCTATATCCTTCTCTTCTATTCTGTAATTGCCATACCCAAGAACATTGAACCTTTTTAGATTGATAAAAACATTGCTTATTGAAGAATCAATGTATCCGAGAATTTCGCTGGGAATGGAATAGTTGTAATAGGTAAGGCCAAAAATAGCAATATCCTGTTTTTCGGAAACCTCTGCACCAAAACAGGCTATTGAAATCGCAATTATTACAAATATTGAAAGAACTATTAAAACATTAATCTTCATTTTCACATCTTCATCCCCGACTAATCTCAAATATAATCCAAATCCTTGACAATTTCACCCTCTTTTTATAGGTTTTTGTTCTTACAAATAACTATTGATGTCGAAAAAATTTAAAGAAGAATATCAAAATCCACAGAAAGATGAAAATAAAACCACCTGTAATTGCCATTGCGGTTATTCTAATAATCCTCCAATTATCAGGATGCAGGTCTAAAAAGGAACCGGTAACACCACCCAAGCCATTACCATCGCCATTCCAAGGTGTATTCGACGCAAGAGAACTTGAGCTCAGGAAAGGTATAAACGGTGGAACCTTCAGAAGAGCTGATCTTGAGCATGTTGATACTTTCAATCCTATTACCACAAGATCAAAAGCCGTTTACAGCTTCTCGCAACTTATATACGAATCCCTCTTCAAAATAGATCCCTTTACAGGATTTCCTATCCCATGGATTGTTAAGAATTACAGAATTACGAATGATGGATTTAGTATTCTCATGGAGCTGGATCGCAATAAAAGGTTTTCAGATGGAAGCCCACTGACGGCAAGGGATGTTCTCTTCAGCTTTCAGGAAATTTATCTCAATCCAGAGCTCAACTCAAAAAAGCCAGATGCACTTAAGCTCAGGAACAAGATTATCCAGATAGAAATGATCGATACATATACAATAAAAATCAACCTGCCTGTACCATTCAGACCAATATTCTCAACACTGGCAGAGTTCCCAATCTTCCCCCAACATATCCTCGGTCCAATATTATCCCGCAAAGGGATCGAGTGGTTCAACTCTGAGTTCGGAAATGTAAACACTGAATTAAAAGAAATTGTAGGTTCTGGACCATACATGATCGATGAATACAAAAAATCCGAATACATAAGCTTGAAACCAAATCCATACTATATAGAACCAAACCCCACTCAATCCGAATCCTCAAACAGTGATTCAAAGAATCCGGAGGAGATAAAAATTCCATACCTTGAAAAAATAATATTCTATATAGGTATGGATAGAGACACCCAGAGGTTGAAGTTTCAGATAGGAGAACTGGATTTCTACGATATCAGCGAAGAAGATATATCCTCAGGCGATATTGAAACCCTTATACAGAATGAGAAAGAAGGAGGATACACCATATACACAGCTGGTTACACCCTGAACGGGAACCATTTTCTTGTCCTGAATCAGAACCCCAACGCAATAAAAGGGGAAAAACTCAGGATTTTTAGAGATGTCAGATTTCGAAAAGCCCTTTCAATGCTCATAGACAGAAACAAGCTGATCGATGAGGTTTTTAAAGGATATGGATATGCCGATCTCTCTCCTGAAAGGTCTCCATCCCCTTATCACATAAAAATAACTCCCGTGGGATACCATCCTGAAGAAGCCAGAACACTACTTCATGAAATTGGACTTAAAGATTCAGATGGAGATGGATTCCTAAATCTTCCCTCCGGAGAAAATTTCACCTTTACCATACTAACAAATAAAGACAATCCCTTCAGGATGGAAATGGCGAACCTGATATCCAGGAAACTCAGAGAAAATGGACTCAATGTCGACTATGAAGGCATTGATTATGACCTTCTGGTAACAAAACTGCTGGATACATTTGAATGGGAAACGGTAATAATAGGAATAGAAGGAACAGTAGAGCCCAACAACTACTCACCCGTATGGGAATCAAGTGGGAGTCTACATTTATGGTACCCATATCAGGAATCCCCTTCAACAGAATGGGAGCAAAGACTCGATGAAATATTTGCCCTGGGAAGGACTACTTTTGACACTGGTGAAGCATTAAAATACTACAGAGAATACCAGAAAATAGTCGCTGAGTATTTGCCGGTAATAAACCTTGTAATCCCCGCCAGATTGTATGGATTCAGAGATGACTTTTCAAACATTATACCATCAGGTGTAAGTTATAACGAGATTGGTTTGATTCCATATATTTTTAAAAAAATATCAACAAAAATCGACAAAAAATAGAAGAGACAAGTAAAAAACTTGATTAAATTCTATCATCACCAAATATTCAGAGCTCTGAATATTTGACCGATCAGATATTTAGATTATTATTTAAAACAAAAGAATATGTAAAACAATCGCTTATAAAATATTTATGGAGAAAATTATAATGAAAGATAGAGTTTTGGCAAAAGATTTAAAGGAATACAGAGGAAAGCATGTAACTGTGGCCGGATGGGTACACAGTTTGAGAAAACAGGGTAAAATTTCATTTATACTGCTCAGGGACAGAACAGGAATTATTCAAATAATAACTGAAACAGAAGTGGTCAAAAAAGAAGACATCCGGCTTGAGACTGTCTTAACGGTAAGTGGTATCGTTATTGAAGATCAAAGGGCAGAAAGTGGAATAGAGATCAGACTTGAGGATGTCAAAATACTTTCGAAACCTGTTAAAATGCTTCCAATAATTGTAAACGAAAAAGCAGAATATCAAAAACTTGAACTTGAAACAATGCTCAACCACAGGGTTCTTTCTCTGAGAAACCCAAAGAGAAACCTCATATTCAGACTTCAGGCAGATATTTTGGATGCATTCAGAACTTATTTCAGAGAAAATGGGTTCACAGAGGTTCAGACTCCAAAAATTATTGCTACTGGAACTGAGGGAGGAACCCAGCTCTTCACGGTTGACTACTTTGACAAACTGGCCTACCTTGCCCAGTCACCTCAATTTTACAAACAGATGCTGGTGGGTGCCGGATACGAGAGAGTCTTTGAGATCGGCCATGTATTCAGAGCTGAGGAGCATAACACATCCCGTCATCTAAACGAATATGTAAGCCTTGATTACGAAATGGGGTTCATAGAAAACGAGCATGACGTTATGGATATGGAAGAAGGATTCATAAAATACCTTTTTAAGAGGATTTTAGAAGAGCATAAAGATACACTTGAGGTATACGGCCAGGATCTAGAGATCCCAGAAAGTATCCCGAGGATTCCTGTAAAAGAGGCATCACGAATCCTCCAGGAAAAGTACAACAAAAGGGTTGTGGGGTATGATCTCGATCCAGAAGGTGAGAAACTCATATGCGATTGGGCAAAAAAAGAATACGGATGTGAACTTCTATTTTTAACTCAGTATCCAAGAAATAAAAGACCAGTATATACAATGCCATTAGAATCAGATCCTGATTTTACAAGAAGTTTCGATCTGCTATTCAGGGGGCTAGAGATAACAACGGGAGGTCAGAGAATCCACGACTATAACATGCTTATAGAAGCATTCAAATCCAGAGGACTTGATCCAAATGACTACAGCTACTATATAGAAACCTTCGCCTATGGAATGCCTCCCCACGGAGGTCTTGCGATAGGTCTTGAGAGAATAACGGCCCAGATTCTGGGATTGAGCAACATAAGGGAAGCATCAATCTTTCCAAGGGATAGAAACAGACTTACTCCCTGAGAACTCACCGGGATACATCCTACCAGGTGAAAATACGAGAATATATATTATAACAAATGTCGGGTATTATGAAAAACAGAAAGCCGATAGCAAAATTGAACTAAAAATGTTGTAGTGCCAGCGAACTTAGAACAGTTCATATTAATATATGTTGGTTTCTTTATCCAGTATTAATAATTTGCGTTTCATAATCAAAACTCGAATTTCGCCCTATCATATTACTTCTCTCGAAATTCAGATAGAGAGTTTAAATGAACCTAAAGCTTTAAATTTCCAAGCGGCAAAACCCTGTGAAGCCTGCGAAGAATTCCCTTTACCCTACCATCTACCTCAGCCAGATCATGTTCATCCGGTCTCAACCTTATATCACCGAATCTACCTTCCGTGTTGTACGCTTCATCTGCCTCAGGGAATACCCCGGGTACGGCTATATAATCCACAACCCTTATGCCTTCATGTTCAAAGTACTGCCCTATATGCTTTAACATCGGTTCAGCCTCATTATATCCGGTGTGCCCGCCACCATAAGTGCAAAACGGTACACCTGCAATACCGGGAACCTCAGGTGCAGATGGTAGAAGTTCAACACCCGGCCTGCGCCTGTTTCTATGGAGAAAATTCAATACTGGTTTTGGGGCAAGATTCTCATATACAGGAGCCCCCAGAAATACAAGATTATAATCAAAATACTCGACAATCAGATCCTTCGTTATGCGCTCTATTTCCACATCCATTCCGGCGTCTTCCAGCGTTTTAAGAATCCTTCTTGCGACTTTTTCTGTATTTCCGTTTTTGGTCCAGAACAAAACAATCGCCTTTCCTTCAACCATTATTTTTTCTCCTTTCCACTAATTTAAGCAGTAAATTAATTTTAAATATCTAAAGAATCAGAAATTTCCTCTAACCTGGAAGATTTCTCCCGAAACAACATCTATTGCAGAGAGCAACCCGTAGTAGTAAAGGCCAGTGTCAATACAGATAAGTTTATCGGATACCAGTACATCCTCAAGCGGAGTATGTCCGCATATCACCTTTTTCTCCCATTTTAGATTATTGGCTCCAATGTGTTCCCTTATCCATAGCAGATCAAAAGTGCTTTGCTTTCCTTCTTCAACCGTCTTGTGGGGAGAAATACCAGCGTGGCAGAAAAAATAGTTACCTGTCTCAATGTAAAGATATAGGGATTTAAAAAATTCCATATGGCTTTCAGGAATCAAATCAATAATTCTATTCCCCCTTTCGGCATCATTCCACATTCTGGCAAGATTCAAAATCTCATCGGCACCCATACCATAGCTTCTTAGAGTGGCAGAACCTCCGTTGTACATCCATGTATCGAAATTCGAAACCACAGCCGGAAATCCAACGGAACCCAGTAACATATCCTCATGATTTCCCATTAAAAAATACACGGAATTATGCTTCATTTTTAATTCAAGGAGTTTTTCAATAACCTCCTTTGACTGAGGTCCACGATCGATATAATCGCCTATAAAAATCAACGCATCCGAATCCGTGGGATTAAGTTTGTCAATCAATCTGTAAAGAGGTTCGGCTATCCCGTGAAGATCACCTATCGCAATAATTCTATCAAACTTTGACTCATCAAGGATAAGTGCCTTTAGTTTCATTTTATTTTAGTTGTCCCCAGTAAAAAATTTTAATAACTTTCTCGCTCGAAATTATATTGCAATTACAATCATTTAAAGTTAAATTAATCTTTCAATATGTTCATATTAATACCGAAGATTTAAATGGTGAAGTGAGAAAACCCAGATGAACGCTGAAATTGTAATTGGCTTTCTCAATGAGCATACCAGTAAATGCCCCTACCGACAGCTTTCCAGTAACATTAAAGACAAACCCTGTAATGTATGTAACCAGATAAACAGGGACATCTCATTATTAATAGCAAATGTTCAAGGAGCAAGAAAAACAATTGATGTGGGGCTGGCAGTTGTTCCCTGCGAAGGATTAACACCATATCTACCATATCAGATTGCCGGATTTAAAATCTTTGTACAAAATGGAGAAAATGAATCAAATAGGATAAAAAATGTACTCAGTGAAACATTAATGAGGGGATACGACAGCGTAATACTCATATCAAACAGGGTTCCCAACCTTCCCGTGGATTATATTGAAGAGGCACTAAAAATATTGAGAAAAGAAAATGACACGGTACTCGGACCTCTTAAAAATGGTATGTTCTACCTGATCGGGGCTAAAAAAACATCTCTGCCAGTAGTACTCAGGCTAATTGAAAAAAATAATTTTACATTCAACCGAGTTAACGGTCAATTCGGGTTTCTAAATTCTCTTAAACAGAAAGGTATACATCCTTACATACTTCCTCAATGGTACTTAATACGCACAATTGATGATCTAAAAAAGCTCTATATAGATTTTCAGCATGGTATAGGATGGAAAGCACGGTGGACACATGATTACTTGAAAAAAAGGATCTTTAGTCTATAAACATAAAAACAATAACAATACAAATAATAAGACTCTTTATCTGAAAAAATCTTTATATCAAAGTCCAACCGTTAAAGGAGTTTCATATGTATGATATCATAATAATCGGCGGAGGACCTGCCGGGATAACATCAGCCATATACGCCGCCAGAGCTGGAATGAACGCGGTAATATTTGAAAAGATAGGGGTAGGAGGACAGATACTTCTTACAGATACCGTCGAAAATTATCCGGGTTTCCCAATGATAAGTGGACCGGAACTGATGCAGAAGTTTGAAGAACACGTAAGGAAGTTCGATATAGAGATCAAATATGAAGAGGTAAAAGAGATTAAATCTAACGAAAAAACCCACACAGTAATAACCGAAGATGGAAGCTATGAAACCTATTCAGTTATAATTGCAACCGGTTCGAGTCCGAGAAAACTACACGTACCAAATGAGGATAAGTTCATAGGAAGAGGGGTAAGTTACTGTGCAGTATGCGATGGCATATTTTTCAAGGATAAAGAAGTGGCTGTAATAGGAGGAGGAGATGCGGCAATAAAAGAATCCCTGTATCTTACCCAGATGGTTAAAAAAGTCACAGTAATACACAGGAGAGATAAACTGAGAGCCGAACTCTTATTACAGCGGCAGGCCTTTAATAACCCCAAAATCGAGTTTATATGGAATCATGTGGTGGAAAAAATAAACGGAGATGAAAAATTCGAAGGAATTACCATAAGAGACGTAAATGACCCTGAGAAAAAACAGGTTCTCAATGTTGCCGGTGTTTTTGTATATATTGGACACCTTCCAAATACGAAGTTCGTGGATGTTGAGAAAACAGAGGATGGAATGATAATTACCGATCCATGTTCCCTTCAAACCTCCAAAAAAGGCATCTTCGCAGCAGGTGACTGCAGAAACATCTGCCTCAGACAAATAGCAACCTGTGTTGGGGATGGGGCATTGGCAGCTTACAATGCAGGTGAGTATGTCGAAAGAATAAAAGCAGGGTTTTAA
>CAZFGQ010000048.1:0-20304 GCA_964518675.1 uncultured Spirochaetota bacterium | reverse complement strand
GTAAAAGTTAATAATATGCTTGATGAAATCTTTGAGTTGGTAGGTTTAAAAAAATCGGAAATTCTGGTACAAAATACCAGAAGTCCTTAAGATAAAACCTTAATTAATGATTCCAAATTATAGCTCAAATATCTCACTCATTTCACAGATTTAACTTTTAGTTTTTATAATAAATGAATATAGTATAATATCCTTAGATTAAATTATAAAATGTAATGGCAATAGTCTAATCTAAAGATAGAGAGATGCTGGTTAAAAAACTCAGATCATTTACCCTCCTGGAGGTTTTAATAGCTCTTACTATAATTTCGATTTCTATTGCAGCTCTTATCAGAGGCGGAACCCAGAGTTTTATCAGCTCTGCCAGAGTAGCCTCCCTCACAGAGGCCATAATTGCCTGTGATTATTTGATGAAGGAAACGATCAGCAAGGGGTATCCTGAAAGTGGAGAAACTGAAGGCTCCTTTGAAGGGGATGAGTTTAAAGGAATGAAGTGGCGTAAAGAGATCAGATCGCTTGAGATACCTGGATTTGAAGATCTGAAGCTTGTTACGGTTGAGGTTGAGTATGGAAGGGGGAGGAAGTATCAGCTGAAGACAGTTTTGTCCAGAGAAGCTTTTTATTAGGCATGGTTATAATGTACCCTTTATTTTGTTTAATTTTCAGGCTTATCAAGCACAGGGTTCATGTAGTTTTAGAGGTTAAAGGTATCTGGATTTTAAACCATACTGGAGGCCTTATTAATATTTAAGAACAGTTTTCTATTAAGGAAAAATTATTATGGTTCCTTTTACTCGTTTCCATTCTTTAAAGCTTTTAAAATCCACTGGTTCAAAGCATTTCAAGCGGTTCAGGATATCTGGATTTACACTTATAGAGATGCTCGTTGCAATTGCAATACTTTCTGTAATGGGGGCTGTGGGTATTGCAGCTCTCAGAGGTTTTTCCCATTCACTGAGAGTTACCAGAGTTAACGAGGATGAGTTACGAAATCTAAGGTGGTTTTTTGAAACAATGGATATAGAGCTTTCATCTGCAATACTGTACAGAGATTCCAGGTTCACGATTTTTAAGTCTGAACGTAAGGATGTTGGAGGCGTTGAGGTAAGCAACCTGAGGTTTACATTTATTATGCCCCAGAGGTATCTTGAGCTTGGAAAGAGGGGAGAAATTGTGATTGCGGAATATTCGGTCGAAAAGGAATCCGAAGGAGAGGGCTTTGAGCTTATAAAAAAGACCACCTTTAATTCCTATTTTCCATCTGAAAATGCCCGGGTGGAAACCAATGTGTTGCTCGGGAATATAAAATTATTTGAATTGAGGTTCAGGGATGGCGGAAAGTGGGTAGAGGAATGGGATTCAAAGTTAAGGCAGGATGTTCCTGATAGTGTTGAATTGAAAATCCAGGTGGGATCAAAGAAATACGTTGAGTATTTCAACATTTTTCCAAGTGCTCTTTAGCCGGGAATGCAGGTAATGCTGGATGTGTAGACAAAAATCAATTATTGCTTATTGGTATGTTAGTGGTTTAGGCCGGAGATGTAGATGCCTTCCCGCCTGGTGAGGTTAGTTATCTCTGAATGGGTATTAAATGAGGACGAGTATGAAGAAGAAAACTGTAAGATTTGTTCGTAGATTTAGTTCATTTCTTAAAATGAGACCAGGGGGATTTGCTCTTTTATCGGTTCTTATGATTGTTTCAGCCCTATCGGTGCTGGTGATGACCCACACAAGAGAATCATTGATAAACCTGAGAATGATGAGGAACTTCTCAGATGCTAAAAGGGCACATTACTGGGCATATGGAGCATACAACCTTGCGATTTCAATCCTTCAGAAGGACAACAATAACTACGATGGGCCTGGTGATATCTGGTATGGTGAGCTTCCGCCGATTCCGGTTGAGAATGCGGTTGTCAGTATCAGTATAAAAGATGAGAAGTCGAGATTTAATATTTCATATCTTGTTAACCAGTTTGGTATAGAAGATAAAAGGCGGAGAGCCATGCTTACAAGGATTTTTGATCAGCTGGGGCTTGATGAAGATTTAATCGCTGGAATGGTTGACTGGCAGGATAAAGATGAAATCCCTGTTTCAGGTGGAGCTGAGTCAAGCTATTACATGAGTCTCCTTCCTCCCTATCAGGTCCCGAATGAGAGGTTTAAATCTCCAGGTGAAGTCCTGCTTGTAAAGGGAATGGGGAGAAAGGAGTATTTTCTCCCTCCATCTGCCAGAGAAGTCCACACGGAGGAGGGATTTTCGGCGCTGAGGGATTACATCACAGTGTATGGTGATGGTAGGATAAATATTAATACAGCTCCAATAATTGTTCTGATGTGTTTATCTGAGGATATGAGTAAATCAATAGCCGAAGACATAGTATCCTATAGAGAGGAGAATGCTTTTAAATCTATAGAAGAATTGAAGAATGTAGAATCTGTTACCGATGTGTTATATGATGAGATAAAAGATCTTATAACGGTAAAAAGTAACGTTTTTAGAGTCACATGTACCGGGATTATAAATGGCATCACCGAAACCATAGAGGCTGTGCTCTTCAGACAGAGCAGGGGGGTAAGGGTTGTTTATTTCGCTAGATCAGCTTAGTTCAAAGCTTTTTTCTACAGGGAAGATATGTATTATTGAGGAAACCTCCCGTGGTAGAACTGTGTATGAAATTGATCAGAGATTGCCGCTAAAATCATCCCCCTTTATAAAGTATTTTCCTTCAGAAGTTTCGCCTGCAAATATTGTCAGGGAAATTGGTGCCGAGAAAGATAAGCTTTACTATATCATCCCACCTAAAAGATACTACAGAATTACGCTTAAACTTCCTTTTAAAGAAAAAGAGCGAATCGAGAAGGTTGTGAAATACGAGGTTCTGGGAAATATTCCTGAGGAGCTTTCGGATTACGTTGTTGCGTTCTTTCAGCTCGAGAATGGCCGTTACAATGGAAGATTAACTCCTCTTCAAACGTATACTGTTTCAAAGGATGAGATAAAGGGAGTCATTGCTGGTTTTGGGGAATATTCAAAAAATCTGCGAGGATTGATCCCTGCTGAGAGCCTGTACTATGCATTTCTAAAAAGATTGGAACTTGCAGGTGACCGGCTTTTTCTCGATTTGAGCCAGGATACCATTGCTATTTTACTCATAAGTGAGTCTGGTATTTTCAAAAGTTCAACACTGGAACTTGAAGGCGATCTATTCCCCGGACAGGAGTTTATTTTTTTGATTCAGGCTTTTCTGAGGGATTTTACCAGCGGTACAGTGCTGGTAAATATGAGATCGGGAGTCGATGATCGGATAATAAACCAGGTAATAGGCATTTTAAATAAACTTGAAATTAAATACAGACGATTAAACACAGGGGATTTTCCGGTAGATAGGACATTGAAAGATAAAGGTTATCTATCGGATATGATTTCGGCCTTTGGTCTTCTCTATCAGCTTCAGAAAAGTTCCCAGGCAGTGGTTAATCTTTTAAAAGAGGAGTTTAAACCTAGATTTTCGGGAAGAATCAGGCTAAAAGAAGCTATTATTATTGCAGTATTGCTACTCGTTATAGGGGCTATGGGAATAACAAAAGTGGGACTTGAGGCGTCATACTACAGGAATAGAAGTATCGAGCTTGAGGATGCTATAAGAAAGATAAGCCTATCGGTGTTTAAAAAACCCGATATCGATGCTGGTGAGATAAGAAAGAGCATCAGGGAGCTTGAGAAAAACAGGAAGCTTATGAGTTATCTCCTGAATCCCCAATACGGGGCAAGTGGACTCCTTGAAGAAGTTGCTTTTTTAATCCCCGGGGATATAAAGCTCGAGTTCAATGAATTGGTGATAAAAAGGGATTCTATTCGCTTTTCTGGCAAGACAACATCTTTTGCTGAGGTGGACAAACTCAAGGAGGCCTTGAAAACATCTGATATTTTCAAAGATGTAAAGGTTGTAAGCAGCAGCACCACGGGAAGCAGGGAGGGGTACACGGTAAGTTTTGTAATTGAGATAGATGTAAAAACAGGATTGGTGGAGTAACATGCTGGAAATACTCAACAGGTTAAGGTCACTTTCGGGTAGGGAGAGGGTTTTAATCTGGATTGCTGTCAGCCTGATTGTTGTGTTTCTTTTTGTACAGTTTGTGGTGCTTCCGGTGTTTAACAGTCGAAATATCTATATAGAGAGGGTTGAGCTGCTTGAGGAAAGATTTAATCAGATGAAACTCCTGGCTGGCAGGTACAATACGGTTTTTGAGGAATATCTTGCAATAAAAAAACAGATAGAAGCAAAGGATACCACACCGGTTTTGACTTATATAGATAATCTGGCATCCGGTGAGGGTCTGAGGGAGAACATAGATTACATTAAACCGAGGGGGGAGGAGAAAGAGGGCGTACTTATTGGTTCTAGGGTTGAGATTAAAGTCGATGCTATTGAACCTGATAAACTTATCAGATTTATGAACAGCCTTGAGGAGCAGAGAAGGGGACTTATAGTAACATCTATCAGATTGAAGCCCTATTTTAAAGAAAAGGGTAAGTTCGATGTGATTCTGCAGGTAACAGATTACAGTCTGGCGGGTGAATGATTGCGCCTGACCACTTTTATTCGCCTACCCGGATGTCCGCTTCCGCGGGAATGACATAGTGCCATTGTTTTTATACACATTCAATTGTCATTCCGGATTCCAGCTTTCGCGAGGACAGACCAAATCCGGCATACTCACCGATTGTTTGATAGGCAAACACCATTGTCATCCCTGTTTCCTGCTTTTGCGGAGACAGGAATGATTTGGTTTATTCACCGAATTGTTATTAATAATCCATTAATATTACCTTATTATAGAAGTAAAAAGTATATTAATATTTTCATCCATTAATTTTGTATAGAGTAACAGTAATTTTATGCTATATTGCATAAAAAGTTAACTAGAATGTTAATGGACAAGGATAGTGTATGTGCTTATAATAAATTAAGAACCTTCTTAGGAGAGGTGAATTATGAAAGAAACTCAATATATAATAGATGACAAGGGTCGAAAAAAGGCTGTGGTTTTACCTATTGAAGAATATGAAGAACTCCTTGAAGATATTCATGATTTAGCAATCATAGCTGAAAGAAAGGATGAAGAAACTATAGGTTTAGAAGAGGTAAAAAAGCGGTTAAAGGAAGATGGTCTATTATAAAATTATATGGAAACATTCTGCAACAAAAGATTTGAGGGCGATAGATAAAAAGTTCATAGCAAAGATATTTGAGGTTATTGAATCTTTGTCCAGGAATCCATTTCCCAAAAAATATAGAAAATTGATAGGAACAGATTCAACCTATCGAATACGTATGGGTGAATACAGAGTAATTTATCAATTAGATCTAAAAAATAATCTTCTTACAATTTACCATGTTAGACACAGGAAAGATATATACAGAAGAATGAAATAATTCATTAAAATTAAATATTTTTTGTTTTATTTTAATTCCATTTTTATATCATAGCTATAATGGCTAAAAGCCATTAAAAGCAATATTTTAGATATTCCAGGCAATAATCCAGGATTGCTTCGCTTCGTTCGCGATGACAGGGGTATATCAATGCCATCTCAAGCCATCTTTTTGTATTTACCGATTCAATCAGGGATCCTGTATGAGTGGTTTAAAAATCGTTATTCAATTGACACCCCGCACCTGATGTGGGGCCTTGCCTGGCTTTGTTTTTAACAATCTCTCAATTGTCAGACGGTATCCCCGCTTATGCCTGGGTAGTTCTGACAGGTATCTTCACTGCTTATTTATTAACGTTACCTTACCATTTCTATTCGCCTATCCGGATTCCCGCTTTCGCGTAAATGATATCGTAAAAACGGGAATAATAGAAGAAAAGCGGGGATGAAATAAAGAAAGAGTATGACAGGAGGAAGAAGGATGACAAATGGAGCGTGTATGAAATTTCTTCACCTGTCATGCCGGACTAGATCCGGCATCTTTCAGGGCAGGTTCTTTTAATTAAGATGTAAGATTCGCGTTTCCGCTGGAATGAGAAACACAGCGGGGATAACACTCATTTATCTGCATTGCATCTTCAAGCAGTTGAAAAAAATCTGGTTATGTTATAAATTATATTACATGACAAACCTGACATTGTTGCCAGAAGCGATTAAAAGGGTAGTTCCTGCTGTTGCGGTTGCAGTATTACTTATTTTAATGCCTATCCTGTATGGATGTACCTCAAAAACAGGGGATGTTGAGTATGACCTCAAGGTAAAGAGCGTGTACTATGAAGAGGAAGGTGAAGAAATTCAAAACGATGGAATGATAGCTCCTTTACGAAATGAGGATTATACTGTTGTGGTGCAGATAAGCCATAATGATGTACCTTTCTCAGTATTGCACATAATTAATGGGAACAATATACAAATACCAATGTCAGCAGATGAAGACCCGCTAGATAACTGGTTTCAGTATACCATGGTTCAGAATGCTGGCGTGCCTGTAAAACTTAAATTTTACAAAGGAGACACTTTGATTGGCCAGGTAACAGAATACATGTTTGGGCAGAACACACCTCCAGACCACCCCGAGTGCGACGATGATGATGATTTTTTCCAATGTGACGCAGGTTTTTTAATTGAATATAATCTTCATATGAATGATTAAGATGGGGATTCCCTGACATTAGATACAAACTACGGTATTATTAATCCTGATGACGTTACAATTACTCCTTATCCCCAGTATGATGTTTGGCATGTTGAAATCGACACCACTGGCTGGGCTAGCGGGACTTATTTTATTTCACATAAAGCAAAAGACCAGTATGGTGGTGAAACTGGTTGGGAATATATTGAAATAAAGATAAACTAATTTTTTCTTTTTTTCCCGGGCTGTATTTATAAATGAGTTCTTCTTAAAAAACCTGCAAGGAACAGGGCTTTTTTATGGTTTTTTGGCACCATGTATTAATGGTTTTAATTTTTTTACTGGCAGGTCATGTTTACTGTACGATTGCCGAGGTCTTCTGCATTCCTTATAAAATCAAACTCAAATAATTCTTTATTTATAAAAATGATCCGTTCCTCTTTGATGTTCCTCTCGAAAAGCTCCTGTTTAATTAATTTTAAGAGTGTACTTTTACCGGTTCTTCTCATGCCAGCCGGGCTATTTCGTAAGCAGGTGGGGGTTACTGTGCTTAAGTCAGCATAACGGGAAAGTATATAAGTGAAAAAAGAAAAATGAATAACAGAGTAAAACTAATAGTCTGTGAAAATAATTCTTAATACCAATGCTAATTGTTGAAAAGTGTATGCTTTAATTAAAAAATCTTGTGCAGTTAGTATCCACCGGAAACAACAAGTACCTGGCCAGTTGTGTATCCTGCCTGTTCTCCTGCAAAATAAGCAACGGCATCGGCAATATCCTCAGGTCTTCCCAGCCTTCCCACGGGTATTTTTTTCACAACATCCTTTTCGGTTAACCCCTGACTTTTTATGGTATTGTTAAACATCTCGGTACCCACCTTGCTCGGTGCAACGCAGTTAACTGTGATTCCAAAACGTGCCACCTCGTTTGCAAAGGCCTTTGTTAGGGCAATGACTCCCCCTTTTGTGGCTGCATAGTGTACGCCTGATGTGCCGCCTGTAATTCCGGATGTAGAAGATATATTTATTATTCTCCCCCATCTGTTTTTTATCATTATCGGGATTGCCTCACGACAGCAGAGAAACACGCCTTTTAGGTTTATGCTGTACATTTCATCCCACTTTTCTTCTGATAGTTCCCATCCTGATTTATACACATAGTCAGCTATTGCAGCGTTGTTTACCAGAATATCAACTCTTGCAAATCTCTCTATTACATCTTCAAAGACTTTTTTAACCTGTTCTGAGCTGGAGACATCTGCCCTGAGGTGAATTGCCTCAACTTTAAATTTTCTGGCTTTATGGAGAAGCTCTTCGATAGAATGGTCGGTCCCTCTGCTGACCACAACCACATTGGCTCCTTCCTCTGCAAGTCTCAGAGAAATGGCGCGCCCGATTCCCCTTGTTCCACCAGTAACAACAGCTATTCGACCCTCGACCCTTTTCATTTTTTCACTCTATAATGTTTGAATTTGTTGAAAACATCTCTATAAACTTTGTAAAGGCCGAAGATTTTATTCCTCTGTTGATTCTTTGATAAGCTGGCCTATTTCCCATATATCTTCTACTACGGTGATCCCCGCTTTTGAGAATAGATTAATCTTTTCGTTTGCCGCATCGGGGTTTGTATCGCTGTCGAAAAGATATGCCAGAACGGGTTTTGGGTATTTTGTATCCTTTACGAATCTGGCAGCATCCTCCTCCATTTTTCCGCCTATCTCTCCACCAATAACAATTGCCTGGGTTTTAGGATCATCTTTAAGCTCGGTGAGAACATCCACGTAATCAGTTCCCACAATCATCTCCCCTCCCAGGCTCACTATAACACTTTCTCCTATTTCTTCTTTAAACAGACTCTTCATGATTTCATTCTCACGGCCGGCTGTGCGTGTTATAACTGCAACCGATCCAGGTAGAACGTATTCTATTTCGATTTTACCGGCTTTTGTTTCACCAGGTACCAGTATACCCGAGGATCCTGGACCGAGGAGGGCTGCATTATTTTCTCTTGCCATATTTTTTAATTTCAATGTTTCAGTAACTGGAATTCCCCCTGTTACAATAATTACAAGCTTGATTCCATTTTCAAGGGCCTCTCTTGCAGCATCGGCTGCTGAGTTTTTTGGTACAAAAATTACCGAAACATCTATATCATGTCTTTTTATTGCTTCATTAACCTTGTCATAAACGGGAACTCCCATAACTTCCTGGCCATATCTGCCAGGACTTACACCGGCAACTATTTCTGCTTTATACTCGAGCATGGAGCTTGTGTATCTTCTTCCCTCAGAGGTTGTAATTCCCTGTACAAGTATTTTTGTCCTTCTATTAATAAGGATCGACATAATTTCCCCCGTTTCTGCCCTATGTAATTTTACCCCACGTGGTTTGCAAAATACCTCGTGGTATTTATTGGAGGTAAAAGTGGATAGCAGTTAATAATTGTTATTAACAGGTGATATCAAGCACTTTTAATGAAAATTGATCTTTTAACAGTTAGTTATAATATAACCTTATTTTTAAATAATCAAATGTTTTTTGTTACTTAAGTTTGAGAGGTATTCCGCTTACTATAAGATAAGCTTCTGAAGAGTATTTTGCAAATATTTGATTAACCTCGCCTGCAATTTTTCTGAAGCTTCTTGTATCCGGATCGGATGGGATTATTCCCATTCCCACTTCATTTGTAATAACATATGTTTTGGAATCCATTGTTTCCAGAAACAGTGCAACTTCTTCTGCTTTATTTTTTATATTTTCAGGTTTCATTTTTTCAATGTAAATAAGATTTGAAATCCAAAATGTAAGGCAATCAATTATAATATACTTTGCCTTTTTGTTTGTTTTCTCCAGGGTTTCTTTTATATTGCATGGCTCTTCAATAGTAATCCATTTTGAAGGCCTTTCAGCTCTGTGTTTTTCGATTCTATTCTCCATTTCGGGATCTGTTCTTATCCCTGTTGCAATGAAAATGACCTCATCTTCCCCTTTAAGAGTGTTAATTACATACCTGCTTTTTCCAGAGCTTGCACCACCAATTATAAGTGTATATGACAATTTCTAATCCTCTGTTGTTCTTTATGACTGGTACATAGTATAAACATTTATATAAAAATCTTTACATTATTATTCACCTGTGAGGTGAAAACTTATGGAACAAAATTTATCATTTCTACCAGCTCAAAAGTATCTCTGTAGCTAATGATACTGATGCTACCGTTATCTATTCTTACCGGAATTTTGGATGTTTCAGGAATACCCAGAGCAAGGAGGATGAAAAACAATATCGGTGTAAAATGGGAAACCACCACTGCATTTTTCCAGGAATCGTCACTCAGCACTCTGTCTTTGAACTTTTCAACTCGTTTTCTTACGATTTGACACGATTCCCCTTCCGGGAACCTGTATTTTAGAGGATTTTTTATATATTTATCCCATTCTTCTGTTGTCCTGAGGTCATCCTTATGTAGTCCCTCCCACTTACCAAAGTGCATTTCAATTAGATCATCGTCCGTTACAACGGGAATTGATAGCTTCTCCTGTATCTTTTTCGCAGTGGTGAGAGCCCTGGAGAGAGGGCTTGAATATATTAAATCAATGGGTGTATATCTTGATTTTAAAAACTCTGCTGCTCTTTCTGCCTGGTAAATTCCTTTCTGGGTTATTCTTGATTCTCCCTGACCTGTCAGTATGCCATCATTGTTCGCTTCACTTTCTCCATGTCTGATCAGTATTAGCTTTTTTTCTTCCATAAGGATATCCGGATCTTAAAGGGATAATTTAGTTTACCTGCCTTTCTTGTTTTGCAATTTTTCTGTTTGGACAAGCAGGTAGATACTTGAGAATAGACCAATACTCATGATGATAACAGAGAGTATTGGAAGGATATCACCATGCTTTGTGTAGAATGTTTCCCTTGCCCTGGGGCCAACTTCACCTATCAGATAACCGGCTTTCTGAATTGGTAGCTCCTTGACAACAATTCCGTACGGATTAATGATTGCCGTCACCCCATCATTTCCCGCCCTTGCATACCATATCCTGTTTTCAATAGCTCGAAACTTTGTAATGGTAAAGTGCTCGTAGTGTCCTGCCCTGCTCTTTGTCCACATGTCGTTGGATATATTAATAATGAAATCTGCGCCGTTTTTTATGAATTTTCTTATGAAGTATCCGTAGGTTCCTTCCCAGCAGATCACCACACTGAAGCTGAGTGGGTTGTGGTGAAACACCGTGTATTCGTTACCAGGTGTAAAACCGGCACTATCGGTGAATTTATCAAGAATTTTCTGGAGAAATGGGATGTATTTCCCTAGTGGAAAATGTTCTCCAAAAGGTGTTAGCTTGATTTTGTCATATTTTCCAATGATCTCTCCATCGGTATTTAGAAAATAGGCACTATTTGTCCATATCTCTTCGCTTTCCTTTGTGGGATATATGGCTTCCAGGGATTCTGGATTTGGATTCTCCCTGTTTGATGCCAGATAGTTGTCTGGAGAACCAATAACAAAATAGGTTTTTAGATTTTTTACAAGATACTTGATCCGCATATGGTATGGGGTACCATATATGAAGTTTGGCCTTAAACTGGTTCTTATTGCTGTTTCCGTCCATACGAATAGATCAATATCAGGGTCTTCGGAGTATGCCTCGTGTGTTAGCTTCATCAGTCTTTCAAGTGTTTTCCATTTTTCATCCTTCCATTTGGTTCTCGGGCTGCTCAATCCCTGAATCAGGGCTAATTTGAGTTTGGGAGTTTTGGGAATTGGTCGGTTTAATTGAAAATTTCCATAGATAAAGGAGAAACACATTAACAGTACGGCGGTTATAAGTGGGATTGTTTTAAAGTTAAGAAATCTTCGCCATTTTGAGCTCTCAGATACTTGGTGTTTAATTTTACCGGTTCTTGCCCTGGTTATCATTATAGTGGGGAGCTTCCCGTGTATTTCTCCCATAACAGCTTGGGCGATAATATGAGCAAGTGATGCATTAAATAATACAATTATAAATGCAACAAGAGGTTCCCCGCCAATATCGGCTATCTGAATAAATATTGGGAAATTATGCTGGGTATACCCGATTGAGCCAAACGTGAAGCCAAGAAACCTGAAGCTTTTGATATATTCAATGCTGAGATAGATAAAAGGGGTGAGGAATGCACGGTATTTAGGAAACGCTTTCGACACGATGTTTGTAATAAGAAGTGAAATAAGGAAGTATCCTCCGTAGACAACTGTAACAAAACTTACCCCGACTATGGCAAGGTATGCATTCATCCAGAAAAGATAGAGGCAGTAAAATAAAAAGGATGAGAGAAGTCCATATAAAAATGTTCTTTTTAGATTTTGTGTGTAGGCGATAAAATAGATTGGAATAAGGGCAATAAATCCAAGAATGTTAAGATTATATGGTGGAAATGCAATAAGTAGCATCATTGAGGTTGAGATGCTTAAGGGAATACCAACATACCACTTTAATTCATTAATCTTTAACATTTTATTAATCCTGTATCATTTGGTTATTTCCGGAGGGATTATATTTAAAGCTATTTTATAATCATAAAATCTGAAATCATATTATTTCACTAAAACAATAATATAAAAGAATTGCTCAGGCAACAAGACCAGAATTAGCCGGTTTTTGAATCTTTTAGTTTACCATGATTTTATGCTTTTTCAGATTTTTTCATCTGAAGACATTACGGAACCATTACCCAGGAAAGAAACGGTTTTCGTATCCTTGAAATGTGTTTATCAGAGGGAAAATTTCGGGATCAAGAATTGGTTTGTGCAACATAGCACAGGTTTGAAAACCTTTAAGTGTGTTTATCAGGAGGGTATGATCATTCTTTATGTTTTAAATTTATACCCAGTTTTTAATGAGTCATCAATTGCCTTTGAGATTTCCAGTACAGAGCAGGGTTTTTTAAGAAATTTTTCTACCCCATATTTCTTCGCAGCAGCTATGTTCTCGTCAGAGCCATAACCCGTTATAATAATTATTGGGATATTTTTATCTTTTTCCCTGATAAGCTTTATCAGACTGATGCCATCCAGTTTTGGCATTTTAATGTCTGTAATTACAAGGTCGAACTTTATGTTGGAAAAAGCTTTAAATCCTTCTTCACCATCTCCCACAAGAGTGGCTATATTCCCTTTTCTTTCTACAATTTCTTTAATTAGGTTTCCTATATTTCTATCGTCCTCTACAATCAGTATATTCTTTTCGATTCCGCTCTTTCTCATACTGTAATTAATTCTAATTCAGAAAGACTACAAATGCAAAAAAAATTGCATAAGATACCACTTTTTAATAGAATTTTAGTAAATGTTTTCGCGGGGGGTAGATGAAAAGTAAAGTACTTGAGATTGCAGAAAAGGAATACATGGTACTGGATGGCGCAATGGGTACCATGCTTCAGGAAATGGGGTTAACTCCGGAGGAAGTGCCTGAAGAATGGAACCTCACTCACAAAGATAAATTAGTAAAGGTTCATCTGTCCTATCTGAATGCAGGTGCTCAGATAATAGAAACGAATACATTTGGTGGTTCATATCTCAAATTGAAAGCAAAGGGTAAAGAATCATTATTGAAGAATATAAATGAAGAGGCTGTAAATGCAGCCAAAGAAGCCATAGATGAGTTTTATGAAGAGCACGGAAGAGATGATCCCAGGTTTATTGCAGGTTCGATTGGCCCTTCGGGAAAGATCTACAACTTTGAAGTAAAAGAGGAAGAGCTAGTCAAGTCCTATGCCGATCAAATGGAAGTGCTTGCAAACCGCGGGATCGATCTTTTTCTCATTGAAACAATGATGGATTTAAATGAAGCTAAGATAGCTGTAAATGCTGCAAAAAAGGTTGCAGGGTTACCGGTGTTTGCCTCAATGGTGTTTAATAAAACTGAATCTGGAGAATTCAGAACACTTTTTGGAAATACAGTGAAGGATTCAGTTAGGGTTTTACTTGATGAAGGTGCTGAAGTCGTGGGTGTAAATTGTGGTTTGCTCGCTGACTATATAGAAGTTGTAAAAAAGATGAGGGAAATGACGGATAGTCCAATTATCCTTTATCCCAATGCCGGGATTCCAAGGCTGTTAAATAACAGAACTGTTTTTGATCAGAAACCTGAGGAAATGATCAAACTCCTCGATGCTTCTATAGAGGCAGGAGCTACAATCATTGGTGGATGCTGTGGAACTACACCTGAATATATCAAAATGATTGCAGAAAAAATAAAGGGTAAACCGAGAATAAAGTAGCCCCCTGATGCAGGAAGTGATTGCAAGATAGTTTATGCCTTGAAAATAAAATAAATACCCTGGATTTGATAAATGTCCCGCCAGAAATACAGGTTTTTGATAGTTGAGGATAATAAAGACCATAGGTTTTTACTGAAACAGGTCCTTATGCAGAGTTTTTCCTCTCCTGTAGTGGATGAGTGTGAAACCTCTGAAGAGGCAAAGGGCAAACTTTCTGAATATGGTTACGATGCAGTTCTTCTTGATTATAGATTAAGAAGGGAGGAGGGAAGTGGTATCCTGAAATGGATTCGCCAAAATGCGCCCTTTTTAACGGTTATTATGATTACAAACCTTGAGGATGTGGAAGTTGCTGTTCAGGCTCTCAAAATGGGGGCAAACGATTTTATCCTGAAGAATGAAGAAGGGCTGAAAAGACTTCCGCACCAGATTGAGAAGGCAATAACAGAATCAAACCTCAAGAAAAAGCTCCACGAAACAGAACTCAGATACAAAACTCTGGTTGAACATATTAATGAAGCAATATTTCTTGTAAATGAAAAACTTGAGATAGAATATGTTAGCCCATCTATCCAGAAGGTTATCCCTCTTATTGGCAAGGGTAATGATAATATAAACTTTCTAAAATATCTGAGTGAGGCGGGACGTGAGTTTGCAATATCGAACTTTAAGGCTGTTATGGAGGGCAAACAGAAAGAGCCTTTTATTGTCCAGTATATTTCAGGAGATGGGGAGAAGAGATTTCTAGAGATAAATATTTCTCCTGTGAAAGATAATGGCAAAATTACGGGTATAGTTGGCACTATTCAGGATGTGACAGTACGGAAGATTCTTGAAATGCAGATCGAAAGTGAACGGAGAAAGTTTTTTGATATTCTCAGTAGTATGATTGATTGGGTGATTATTGTGGATGAGAACTATCGGGTGAAGTTTATTAATCATGCCCTTGAGAAAGTTGTTGGTAAAAATCCGGGGAAGAGATGTTATGAAATCATTTTTAATAAGAATAAGCCTTGCGAGTTTTGTAAGCTTGAAAAGGTAAAGAAAGGTTATATAGTGAGGTGGGAATTGAGAAGGGAGGATGGAAAAACATTTGATATTATTTCTTCGCCTTTTGTGGATGATGAAGGTGGGATGGGTGGGATAATGATTCTAAGAGATATAACCCGAAGAAAGATGGCAGAAGAAACGCTGAAGAAGAAGAACGAGGAGGTTATTAGAACGAATAATGAGTTAAAGGACACCATAAACAGATTGAGAAACATGCAGGAGAAACTTGTTCAGTCAGAAAAGCTTGCTGCTCTTGGAAGACTTGTATCCGGCGTTGCACATGAATTAAACAATCCCCTTTTCAGCGCAATGGGATATACCGAACTTCTACTGATGGAGTCTTCCCGGGACAGAGAACATCAGGAAAAACTTAATCGTATTCTAGAATCCATCAGAAGGGCAAGGGAAATAATCAATGACCTTCTCAATTTTGCCCGAAGAGAACGAATGGAGATGGAAGAGCTGGATATAAATCAAGTTATTCGTCACACCCTGAGTCTAAAAGAGTATGAGCTCAGGGTGGACAATATTGATTTGATATTGAACCTTGGTAAAAATCTTCCTTCTATTGCTGGAAACTTTGGAAGATTGCAGCAGGTTTTCCTGAATATTCTCGTAAATGCCCAGGATGCAATAAAGGAGAAAGGGAAAGGTGGAATTATCAGAATAGAATCCGGAGTAATTAAAGAAGATAAAAATAAACCTTCGATTTTTGTATCCATCTCCAATAATGGTGTAAAGATACCAGAAGAGAATATGAAGAAAATTTTTGATCCCTTTTTTACCACTAAGGAGGTGGGCAAAGGTACGGGTCTTGGGTTGTCAACTTCCTATGGGATTGTAAGAGAGCATGAAGGGCATATAGATGTTATGAGTGATGATAATTGGACTACATTTCGGATTGTTTTACCCGTAAAAAGATCGATGGTGGATAAAAAGCAGCCCGTTGAGGAGGCTCAGGATATTGATGTAAAGGGGAAAGGAGAGGGAATACTTGTGGTTGATGATGAGCAGGTGATTATCAATTTGCTTTCGGATTTTCTTTCGAGAAAAGGTTTTTCTGTTTATTCTGCACTTTCAGGCGATGAGGCATTAACGAAGCTTGGTCAACCGAATTTAAAGGTGATAATCTCTGATGTTAAAATGCCGGGAATGGATGGAACCAGGTTGTTCGAGGAGATAAAAAAGAGGAGACCTGAACTTGTAAATAATCTGATATTTATTACCGGTGATACTCTTAGCCTGGAAACCAAGAAGTTTTTGAACAAAAATAAGTGCTACAGCCTTAAAAAGCCATTTGGCCTCAACGAACTCATAGAGATTGTGGATAAAATTCTCAACAGGCCCCAGAAAGAATTGATATTTGAATAAATATTAAAAATCCTATAGCCTTTTAACCAAAGATTATTCTATTTATCCTTTCATCATCGAAGATACTGTCATCCACAAGATCGGGTTTTGAACTTTCAAGTATAAGTGAGTCTTCCAGGGCTTTAAACTCATGCTTTGTTTCCTGTGATATCGGCAAAACATCACCCTGCTTAAGAACCACTGTTTTATCTGGAAGTTTCATTTCTACTTTACCTTTGACTATAAAAAAGGTTTCATGCTTTTTACGATGAAAATGCATTGGACAAATCTGATTTTTGAACATGAATATAAATTTCCCGCAATACCCTTCTTTAACATTATTGTTTATATTAAACTCTATCTCACCAATATGATAAAAGTCATTCAGACCAAAGTGGAGTGGGGAAACATCAAACTCTGGAAGCTTTAAGCCCCATGAGCTAACTATTTTTCTGCACATGTTCAGTGCTTCCTCCCTCTCTGCTCCTGATAACTCAAGTTTAGAGAGTATATCTTTCATTTTTCATATCCTCTTTAGAAAAATTTCAAAATGAATTATTTATTTGGCTTAGATGTCATGAATAGATCCAGAATCCTGTACTTGAAAGCATCTCCAGAATTTGGAATGCATGTTTTTTACTCTCTCAATGGATTGAAGATACCTTGCATTTGGCTTGCCATACACATTCGAGTCAGTTTCAAATACCTCCTTTTTGCCGGTGCATGATAGGATAATACCCTCGACAGATTCTCTGAGTCCCTTCAGTGAATATCCTCCTTCCAGAACAAATACGGGATGCCTTTTACAAACCTCAAGAGATAATTCTACAATTTTTTTGCCAAGATAGGTGAAACCTGCAGAGGTTAGCTTCATCCCTCCAAGTGGGTCGTCGTAATGGGGATCAAATCCGGCAGAAATGAGAATTAGCTCGGGTGAGAACTCCTTTGAAACAGGTTTTACTATTTCCTCGAAAACAGCAATATATTCAGCATCACCGGCTCCTGCAACAAAGGGGATATTGATTGTAAATCCTGCTCCCTTTCCAGAACCAACTTCATCAAATGAACCTGTTCCTGGATAATGTGGAAACTGATGTACAGATATATACAGTACTGTGTTATCCTCATAAAAAGTTGTCTGTGTTCCATTGCCGTGGTGCAGGTCCCAGTCGAATATCATAACCCTGTTCACTCCAAGTCTTTTTCTTGCATACATTGCTCCAATTGCCACATTATTAAACAGGCAGAATCCCATTCCTCTGTCGGGTTCTGCATGGTGGCCCGGTGGCCTCACGAGGGCAAAAACCGGGCCATTATTGTGCTGGATTACATATTTGGTTCCACAGATAACACCGCCTGCTGCAAGGATAGCGGCATCAAATGAGAATTGATTGGTGGCTGTGTCCGGATCTATGTAGTAGTAAGGTAGTCCCTGGGTGTTTTCTATCGTTCTGTAGTAGTTCTCAGTGTGAACCAGTAATATATCCTCTTTTTTTGCGTTCTCGGGTCTGATTTCAAATAGAATATCCGCGTACTTTTTATCTTTCAGTGCATCGTAAATAACCTTCAGTCTGTAAGGGCTCTCCGGATGTCCCACACCAGCGCTATGTTTCATGTAGAGCTCATCTATTATGACCCCAAATCGACGCATGGAAAAACCTCCAGATGAAGAAATTAAAACTTCTTTTTAAACTCATATGAATCTTCAATTGTTCATGTAAAAATCATATCCCATATAGTTTAACAGGTTATATATAAAATGCAACTAATGAAACTCGATAAATAGTAGTTCATGAACCTATCAATAGTTTTGCCCATGAGGGCACCATAAAACAGTGTAAAGATAGATCAATAAAATAAAAATTATTGTCCCGAAAAGGGTATAGGGATAAGATTTACATATAGGAGAAAAATGGTGATAAGATGTATTCAGTGTGGAAATGGATTTTCATCTGCCTCACTGACCCTCTGTGCTGATTGTATTCGAGAGTATCCAAGCAAGTCCAATCTTTACAGATTGCATGCAAAATACAGGGAAACATTTGAGCTTCCCCCATTGGTTCCTGAGGAGGGAGACATAGAGTGCAGGTTTTGTGCGAATAAATGCAGACCGTCCATTTCCTCCAAAGGTTACTGTGGTGTCAGGGAGAATAAAGGCAGCAGAATAGAGAGGAGAGCAGGCAAGGACACTGCACTTGCCCATGCCTACCTGGATCCTCTTCCAACTAACTGCTGTGCTGAGTGGTTCTGCAGGGGTTCAAAGGAAAGGGGATACAATCTTGCTGTATTTTTTTATGGATGTGGATTTGATTGCCTTTTCTGCCAGAATGCTGAGCACAAGGATGTGGATAGGGCTCCATCCCTCAGTATTGACGAACTTGTAGAGAAAGCATTGAGCCCCAGAGTAAGATGTGTGTGTTTTTTTGGAGGGTCTCCCGAGCCTCAGATGGATTTTGCCATTAAAGCCTCCAGCATAATAATTAGGGAAAGTAGTAATAAGAAACATATCTGCTGGGAGTGGAACGGTTCGGGAAATCCCCGGATGGTTTTAAAGGCTGCAGAACTCTCGTATATCTCAGGTGGCACGGTAAAGTTTGATCTCAAGGCCTGGAATGAAAAGCTCCATATTGCGCTATGCGGTACTGATAATAAAAGAACATTGGAAAACTTTAAATTGATTGGAGAAGAGTTCAGGGACAGTACGGATTTATTGACAGCCACAACATTAATGGTTTCTTATTATGTGGATAAAAAAGAGGTTAATGAGATAGCGGGATTTATTTCGAGCATTAGTAGAGAGATTCCCTATTCGCTTCTTGCTTTTCATCCTGATTTTGTACTTGACGACCTCCCACCAACACCGAAATCTCAGGCAAATGAGTGCTACGAAACAGCTAAAAAATATCTCAGGAGGGTCAATATAGGGAACAGGTATCTTTTATGGTAGGATAATCTCAAATAAAGTTTCCGTGAACTCAGGTAAATGAATTGTAATTCTCAAGAAATTAAGAAAGACATTAAACACAGAAGGAAAGGTTTTATAACTTTATGAAAACCCCTGGAAATATTTTTATTGCAACAGGTTTAACTTGGTAAATGGCAAGAGGCTTGTTTTTGGGTTAGAATATTAACTTATATTTATTTGCATTTCTACATACTCAGGTATTCCAGAAGCCCTTTCACTATGAAAACGGGCCATACTAGTGCTTTAAGAAAACCCAGGACCCCAAGCCAGAATCCGCTGGCCTGAGATATAAAGTATATCGCTGCTCCAATAAGTCCAAGGATGTAGATTAGTCCTTCATTCCGAACCTTGCTCATATTTACCTCACTTTTTACTAAAGTTTAGATGTCTTTTGACTGAACGTGATCGCCCGGTTTAGTTCAGTTGAATATTTGAAGCCAACACAAAAGCTGTATTGAATGTATCATTCTCCAATAGTAACTTGAATAAACATGTGAAAATGAATTGGCCAGGGTAACCCGATATTTACATGAATAGCTTTTTGAAGAATTCAGGTGCCCTGACTACCTTTCCGTTTTTATCTGTAAATGGGTGATGGGTATATCCTTCGGCATATGGATTGGGGTCACCTTTAAGAAAAATCCTGTAACCTATCTTGATATGTGCTCCCCCTATTTCGAGGAGTCGGGCTTCAATTTCGACTATATCGTCGTATTTCAGTGATTTTCTGTATCTGCAGTATGCTTCTCTAACAGGCAGAAGGTACCCCCTTTCTTCAAGCTCTCTGTAAGACATACCATGCTCACGCATGAGCTCTGCCCTTGCGGCTTCCATCCACGAAAAATAGTTTGTGTGGTGTGCAATCCCCATCTGATCGGTTTCAACGTATCTTACTCTGAAAGACACACTGGCCTTCTTCATTTTCCCGATTCTCCATTTTTAAAAGGAATTGATCCGGAGTAAATAAAATAACCATAACGGTAAGACTCTGTCTATTAAATATATCAGAATATATTAATACTGGATATTTAAATAAAAAATGTT
>CAZFGQ010000047.1:0-21438 GCA_964518675.1 uncultured Spirochaetota bacterium | reverse complement strand
AGGGCAAGCTTCGAGTTTTCATAAGGAAGCTTAAACTACTGATGGCCAATAAAGAACCAAGTAATATCAAATTAAATTGTTCGAAGTCCGCCGGCACGGCAACATTTTTAATTAAATTTTGCATTTGACTTTCAATTTTTTAAATACTCGACATTCATTATTTAACAATCCTTCTGCGTTGTTCAAATCTCGAGATAAAGGTGTAAAAAACCGAGCTAATTGGTAACTGTGCAAGAACACATGCCGCCACTCCCAGCACTGCCTGATTTTTAAATGATGTCAGGGCAACAACAAGCCCAAGGCCGAGGTTTTTCGATCCATTCTGATATACGACGGGGATTGCATATTCAAATGGAAGCGAGAAAAGAAGCGCAAGACTTATAGAAATAACAAAACTCATAAAATAGTACAGAGCCGAGGTCAAAACTCCCCACAGTATGATAACAGGATTTTCAGAAATTATGCTTGCACTCAATGCCACCGAAATAAGAAGAATGAAAAGCTCAATCAAACCAGATATTGTTGATAGCGTTGGTTTAAAATTATTTAGGTGTTTTTCCTTTACCCATCTTTTAAGGAAAAATTTAATCAGACCTCCAGCTAAAAATGGAATAACTATTAATATCAGCAGATTATTAACCAGAACCCAGACTGAGTAGTATGGAGTTCCTCCGAAAAACAGAGACAGTCCAAAAGGAACAAGAAAAATCCACATCAAAAATGTAAAGGATTGAATTATAAGGGTTAAAAGAATATCAGCCTCAAAAAATCCAGCCCATGCCGAAAGCATTGCATCGGGTGGAACAGTGGAAGCAACCACAATACCGGTTCTCAGGTAGTTGAAATTCTCGGGAATAATGAGTGAAACAATGTATGAAAGGAAAGGTGAAATAAGAAACAGTATAAAACTGACAATCATGGGATACAGATAAGAACTTAACTGGAGAAGGCTTGCCAGCCTCGTTGGTAATACCATTATAAAAACCATCAGAAATAGAAGGGGTGTAATAATAAACTCAAGACCAACGACTCTCTCATGATTGAACTTTCCCGCCAGGTATCCTATGACCATTGAACTAAAAGCCCAGAATAGCAGGTATTTTCTGAAGTTTAGATTGAATCTATCTAATCCATACATTCTCATGGCAGGGTGTTATCATAACATATTTTTACTTTTATTTCAAACATGAAAAATATTAGAAAAAGTGTAATAAATGATAAACTAATGATAAATAAGAGGAAAAATTATCGAAATATAATAATTCTAAATATACTGTATTGAAAGAGATTCAAGGATCTTCCTACCAGCAATAATATTTCTGGCTCTGTCCCTGTAAGAGAGCGAAACCCTTATTGTATCCCCGATTCCCTCCAGAAGTAATATTCCCATTCCTATTGCCGAAATAAGGCTGGATTCATCCCCAATACCAGCCTCCGTAATACCTATGTGAAGCGGATAATCTACCTTCTGGCTCATAAGCCTATTTACCTTAATGGTCAGCAAAACATCCGGAGACTTTAAGGAAACAATAATATCATAGAAACCAAGTTTCTCAAGAATCAGAACCTGTTTCAATGCACTTTCGACCATTGCCTCAGGTTTTAGGGCTCCATATTTTAAAAGAATATTTTTTTCCAGAGAACCACTATTCACCCCAATTCTTATGGGCACAGTCCTTTCCTTTGCAAGTGAAACAATATCAAGAAGTGCTGATCTGGATGAGATATTTCCGGGGTTTAGTCTGATCTTATCCACACCACTTTCAATAGCAATTATGGCATAACGATGGTTAAACTGAATATCTGCCACGAGATTAATTGAAACTTCATTTTTCAATACTCGTATTGCCCTTGCCGATTCCTCATCCGGAATAGCAACCCTGGCAAGTTTAACACCGAGTTCTTTGAAGTATCTAAGTTGAGAGATAGTAGAAGAGATATCTTTTGTAAGAGTACTGCACATCTCCTGAATTACAACAGGATTATCACCACCGATAATGATATTACCTACTTTTACTTCTCTGGTTAATTTTTTAGGATTATAAGCTCCCGGAAATTTCTTCTTAAAATTAATCATTATATAAAACCGGATAGCTCTTTTATAGGATCTCGAATATCTCATCGAGGTTATTTATGGTAGCATCGGGGAGAATCTCTTCATCAAAGCCGTTATCTTTTTCCTTCGTTATTCCGGACTTCATCAGTACCACTTTTCCAATCCCCGCCTTCTTACCACCAAGGACATCTCTGGAAATTGTATCACCAATCATGACACACTGCTGAGGTTTTAAATCCATTTCTCTGAGAGCATGATAAAAAATGCTTGGATTTGGTTTTCTATATCCACACTCAATACTAAGTGTAATTGTCGTAAAAAATCTTTCAACATCAAACATCTTTAATCTTTCAGGAATAAGACTTTTGGACATTGTGTTACTGATTACTCCAAGACTATATCCTGCCAGATACAGTTTACCGATAACTGAACGTATTTTCTCCCGCACCCTTCTTTTATAGGAATAATACTCGTATATACTACTGAGATTGTCAGCCCTTTCTTCATCCAGGACTTTTTCAATCTGATCTTTTATATCAAGAAGCAGAAAATCAGTCCATAGCTTAATTATGTCTGGTTCACGAAAATCATTATTCTGATACCAATCCTCATACCTTTTCTGACCACTTTGAAGCATTTTAGCAAGTAAATTCAACTCAATTACTATGCCCCACTCCTCAAGCAATTTCTTTAGCTCAAGCACACCTCTGTCAAGAAGATCAGAATTGCGTTGAAGATCCTCTATAACCCCACCATAATCAAACAATATGCCCTTTAATTCACTGAAAAATCCAAGTCTCATATATCAATCCTCGAGTCCAATTAATAAAGTAAACTTCAAATTTCCATTTTTCATTCATAATGAAGTTCAAATTTGTTGATAAATCAGGCAAAATCAAATCGTTCGAAGTTGCCCGACACTACAACATCCTTAATTCAATTTTACTTCGGGTTTCCCATTTTTCTGAAAAATCCTTAAAACTCGTTCTTTTATATTACTTCAAAATGTGTCTTATTTCAAACCTCAATTTTTATTAAGCGCATCCTGGAGCTGTCTTAGATGGTATATCAGGCCTTCTTTTAGTCTAACCTGTGTGGCTGTAATAACAGTATCCCGGGGGATATCCTCCAGTACTTCGGCACCCTCAATTAATCCCAGCGGCACATAATTCTTAACAGAAGCTATCTGATACTTCTGGAGACCTCCATAAACCATATTCCCTCCAATCCCATCTATTAAATCACCTTTTTTCATATCCCTTTTGGCAATAGCAACAACCTCGGTTTTAAATGGAAAATCTGGAGCCATCGATGATTGATTATAAATTGCTGCAATCCCTACAGAAACTGGCACCTCGATGTTGGTAAGATGAAAGGGTCTGTACAGAAGATAATGATCTCCTTCCCCCTTTATCTTGAGGTACCTGAGGGTTTCATTAGTTATATTTCCCCCGTGTTTTACAACAACAAAAACACCCGGCGCCACATCACCTATCACAAAATCAACTACCCCTTCGGTCGAAAGTATACCTCCTTCCTCCTTAAGTCTGAAGATCCTGCAAAGCTCATCAAGGTTTGCCGACGGGCCATGCATATTCTCAACATCAATATCAAGACCGGTGGAGTTAGCAACACAACCCATTTCAACCATGGTTTTTGAGCCATCCACAAACTCGGTAAGGATCTTGGGATTTAATCCACTTTCAGAAGCCTTTTCAGCAAGTGAAGAAGGAGTTGCGTACCTATCAAGAGGGTTGTTTTTCCCCTTCCCACAGGCAACTATTTTGAATCCCATTACTCTCGTAAAATCAACCAGCTCTTTAATTGCAGCCGGCTCATCCCCGGTACATACCGTATAAACAACCCCAGAAGATCTGGCAAGTTTACTCAGATAACCACCAACCGTTACATCTGTCTCTACATTCACCATCCCCATATGCTTTTTATTCATTATAGCCTTGAAAGCCACTTCAGCTCCCACCTCAGGTTTACCAGTTGCCTCAATGATAAAGTGAATATCTTTATGTTCAATTAACACCGATGGATCACGAGTTACTATTCTCCGTTCAAAAAAATTTATTCTTCCAGCTTCCGACTCCTTCTCAACCTCAATACATGGAATCCCCATATCACTGAAACATCTGTATGCCCTTTCCAGATCCAGATCACAAACTCCAGCGACTCTCATACCCGGAGCAAACTCCAAAACTTCAACTATACCCCTTCCCATAAAACCGCCACCAACCAACCCAACATTAATAATTTCACCTTTTGATTCAAGTGCCTTTAGCTGATCAAATAAAAGCATCTCCCATCACCCCGCATATTATATAAATTCACAAAAGCAAAATACAACCCACGAAATTATTGGTCCAGAATAGAGAAGATAGATAAAGTTTTAAAACCAAAATCCCGTTATTTATAATGAGATAAAAAAATATATCTCATGCTCAATTTATCACAGCATTTGTTCTATCAGGTTTTAAGAAAGATAGAAAAGTGGGTGCATTTTGTAAATAAAAACTAATACTGGAAAGAATGTGGGGAATTGATGAAAAACAAAAGCATTAAAGTACTTATAATACTGACCATTGTCATTCTATTTTCAACTGGGGTGGGATATCCAAAAGAAAAGACGGTTACTCTGAACTTCGACAATGTAGATATCTCCGTTTTTCTGAAAACCATGAGTGAATTAACTGGAAAATCATTTGTCTTAAGCGATAAAGTTAGGGGCACCTTAAGTTTCATTTCATCCAGACCAATCCCCGTAAATATGGTTTATGATGTTGTTCTTTCAATATTAAAGGCCAGGGGGTTCTACGCTGTACCTGGTGTTAATAATATTGTTAAGATCTTCCCCACACAGGAAGCTATAAAGATGCCAACAAGCATCTACTACGGTACGGAGGAACTTGATCTTCCTCCAGATCTCATAGTAACCCATATATTGCCCGTTACGTACTCCACTGCATCTGAAATTATGAATGTTGTGAGACCTGTTTTTGGACAGGAGTTAATTATAAATGTTTTTCAGAGAAATAATGCTTTGATCTCTACAGGTATCGTAAGATCAATTAACCTGCTAATCGAAATGGTAAAATACCTCGATACTGAAATCCCAGCCCAGAAATCAGATATCCATATATACAATCTTGAGAATAGCAGTGCCGAAAATATAGCACAGGTTTTAAACAATCTTGCAAGGAGCTTCCCGCAACAAAGGCCAACCAAGCAGCAGCAACCACAAAGGCCAACAACAGGTGCAAGATTCCAGGTTGTAGCGAACAAAGAAACCAACTCAATAATTGTAATATCCGATCCACAGGATTGGGACAAAATCCTGAATATTGTAAAGGAGCTGGATAGAAAAAGAGACCAGGTGCTTGTAGAAGCTCTGATAGTTGAAATAACCCTTAACGATAACGATTCTCTGGGCTTCGATTTGAATGCATTGATAGACCTTATCCCAGGAGCTTCTGGCCTGATCGCCTCAAACACCGGACTGATGCAGGAAAGCATCCAAACAGGGGGGCTTTATGGGCTCACAATAGGTCTTTTAAACGGAACCATCCCCAGTGCATATGCCATATTGAATGCCAATAAGGAAAACACCAATTTTAAAATTCTATCGACACCGGAAATAGTCACACTCGACAATGAAGAGGCAGTAATTACAATCGGGGAACAGATACCCTTTCTTACCAGTTCAAGGGTGGATGAAAACAACAATGTAATATCCACATATGAATATAAAGATATTGGAATAGTTTTGAAGATAACACCGCAGATCAACAAAAATGGTTATATTACGCTTACAATAAATCAGCAGGTTAAAAAACTTGTCGAAGGTACCACAGTGCTTGAAAATCCTTCTGTTTATAATCGGGAGATTAGTTCAAAGGTAACTGTAAGAGATTCCCGAACTATTGTTATAGGTGGATTAATTAGGGACGATACTGTAAAAATAGTACAAAAAGTCCCCATCCTTGGGGATATTCCAATACTTGGATTACTGTTCCGAAAAAGAACAAACCAGCGGATAAGAACAAACCTTCTTATATTCCTCACACCTCACATTGTAACAGAAGAAGAAAAAATGCAAAAAATCACCGAGCAAAAGCGAAAAGAACAACAGGAATTCGGAGAAAGCACAAAAAAGAAAAAGTAATTATTTGTTATAAATCAATGTGTTATATTTAATTGTGTTATGGAAAAACTACTGGCAGAAAAAACCCTGCTTGGGAAGAAACTTGGAGAGATTCTTGTAAGCCTGGGGAAAATCTCTCAGGAACAACTGGAAAGGGCAATCCTTGCCCGTCCAAAAGACAGGATGAGGATAGGAGAATATCTCATCCAGAAAGGCTTAATTGAAGAGGACGACCTCCTCGAAGCTCTCTCAAAACAACTGGGACTTGAGTACAGGAAAACATTAATTGGAACCGGTACAAACATTGAAAGCTTCACCCTTTCACGTCAATTCGTGAAGAAATTTTACGCAATTATACTAAAAGAGGGAGAGGATTTTGTTGAGCTTGCCCTGAATGATCCCCTTAATATAGAACTAATCGAAAATATAAAATCATTGACGGGTAAGAAAACATACCTGGTACTTGCAAAAAAAATAGAGATAATAAAACTTGCAGATATACTTGCGGGAGAAAGTGCGGAGAGTGCAGATGACGTTTTGGAGGACCTCGATGAGGAAGTGGATGGATTTCAGGTTTTGAGCGAAGAAAGCCTGAGTGAAACAGACGTACTGGATATGGCAAATGAAGCACCAATAATAAAGCTTGTAAATCTGATCATCACAGAAGCCCTAAAACAAAGGGCAAGCGACATACATATAGAACCCTCCGAACACTCGGTTACTGTGAGATACAGAATAGACGGAATGCTGCACACTGTACTGAATCCTCCAAAAAGATACCAGCAGCCCATTGTTTCAAGAATTAAGATCATGGCAAACCTAAATATAGCAGAAAATAGACTCCCCCAGGATGGAAGGATAAAGGTTAAATACGGGGCCTCAGATATAGACATCAGGGTTTCTATAGTACCATCCGTTGCGGGTGAAAGGGTGGTAATGAGACTTTTAAGAAAAGAAGCCTCATCTTATCAACTTGAAAAACTGGGTATGAATAAAAATATCCTTGATGATTTCAGGGAAACCCTCAGCATCCCACATGGAATTATTATTGTTTCTGGACCTACCGGAAGCGGGAAAACTACAACTCTATACGCAGCCATCAGAGAAATAAATACACCGGAGAAAAACATAATAACCATTGAAGACCCTGTGGAATACAGAATTGAAGGTGTAAGTCAGATTCAGGTCAATCCACGGATAAATCTGACATTTGCAAATGGTCTGAGAAGCATCCTGAGGCAGGATCCTGAAGTAATAATGGTCGGAGAAATAAGGGATAGAGAAACCGCTGAAATAGCAATACAGGCAGCAATGACCGGCCACCTGGTATTCTCCACACTTCATACAAACGATGCGGCAAGTTCGATAGTAAGACTTCTAGATATGGGGATAGAACCATACCTCATTGCATCAACAGCAACCTGTTTTATATCCCAGAGACTGGTAAGGGTTCTCTGCAATAACTGCAAATCAGAAACCACCCTTGATCCAGATTTTCTTAAACAAGCCGGGATAAATCCAGAGAGTCTTCTCGGTAAAACTGTATTTAAACCTGTGGGTTGTGGTAAGTGCATGAATACAGGATTTTACGGTAGGACAGGGATTTTTGAAATGATAAAGGTTGATGATTCTATAAGAAGAATGATTGTGGAAAAAAGGGATGCTTCCTATATAAGAAATGAATGTAATAAACGAGGTTTTAAAACAATTCTGGAAGACGGTATAGATAAGGTACTGAATGGGATAACATCAATTGAAGAAGTGCTGAGGGTTATCAGAGACTGATGGCTGTTTTCGAATACAGGGGTATCAATACAAAGGGAAAATCTGTTAAGGGATTGATAAACGCTACCGGTAAAATTCAGGCTCATGAGTTGCTAAAATCGCAGGGCATTTTTGTGACGGAAATTGCAGAATCAAAACCTGCGGTAAAGAAAAAAATAAGATTATTCTCATCTCTAAAAAAGCTGGACAGGGTTTCTGCCATTACCCGTCAGCTGGCCTACCTGATTGAAGCTTCACTCCCCATTATTAATGCACTTGATACCGTAATAGAACAGACCACAGACACAGAACTAAGACACGTACTTGTCGATATCCGCGAGAGGATAAAAGGTGGTGAGGGAGTAAGTAAAGCCTTCAGTGCAACCCCAAAATATTTTGACAGTGTCTACACAACAACACTCAGAGCGGGCGAATTATCGGGAAGGCTTGACCTGGTTTTCAGAGCACTTTCCACATCACTGGAAAATGCCAAACAACTGAGAAACAGACTTCGTGCAAGCCTTTCATACCCCGTTTTAATCCTGACCGTTTCATTTATTGTAACAATTTTTCTCGTAACATATGTTGTACCCACATACTCACAGATATTTACCGAATTCGGGCAGTCACTTCCTCTGCCAACAAGAATTCTCCTAGCATTCTCTGGATTTTTTAAAACCTGGCTTCCTGGACTAATGGGTTTCCTTGCCCTGGTTGGTTATATAATATGGAGATTCTACAAAAGTACGTCCGGAAAAAACAAACTGGATAATCTAATACTGAGAATCCCAATTGTTGGTAATCTGATTAAAGAGAGGTTCATAATAAGGTTCTGCGGGACCCTGGCTCTGATGGTCGAAAGTGGAGTTCCACTGCTCGAGTCCATTAAAACAACAATTGCTCTTTTTAAAAATCATAACTTCATAAACACTATCAAAGATGCCTCAGAAAAAATCACAAAGGGACATTCTTTATCATCTGCCCTCTCGGGCAATCCCTACCTTCCTCCCTCGGTCCTTGGTATAATAAGGGCAGGCGAAACGGGGGACAGGGTTGCCGACTCCCTGTTCAAAATAGCTGAAACATTTGGAAATGATTTCGAAGAAAGAATAAGGGTTCTCACCTCTCTAATAGAACCCATTGTAATCATTTTAATTGGGATTATAGTCGGATTTATTGTTCTCTCAATAATGCTTCCAATTTTCCAGATGAACCAGCTCTTTTGAAGAATATTGCTTTCTTTTCTATTTCGTATATTTTTGCATTATTTATATATTTAAAACTAATGTCGAGTTTTGATAATTCACCGGGGGATCATGGAGGTTTCAATGAACATTGATTTCATAAAGATGCATGGAGCGGGAAATGACTATGTATACCTGGATTTAATCAAAAATAAATACAACCTCGATTTTGGAAAACTTTCAAAAAAAATATCAGACAGACACATCGGCGTTGGTAGTGACGGACTTGTTTTAATTTTAAAAAAGAATGACCATTTCCAAATGAGGATGTTCAACGCTGATGGCTCCGAAGCCGAGATGTGCGGTAATGCAATAAGATGTGTGGCTAAATATCTGTACGACTATGGATACACAGACAGTGAGCTTATCAAAATAGATACTCTTGCAGGTCTAAAAGAGGTAAGAATTGAATCCAAAAATCAGGATGGCAAAGTTGAAACCGTAAAGGTAAATATGGGAGAACCAATCCTCAATGGAAGGGACATCCCTGTTAACTATGATGGAGAACCAGTAACAGACCTTGTAGTTCTTGGATACCGTGGAACTGCGGTTAGCATGGGAAACCCGCATATAGTAATTATAGTAGACGAGATCACAGACAAACATGTGCTCGTTGATGGACCTCAGATAGAAAAGCACCCACTTTTTCCAGAAAGAACCAATGTTGAATTTATCAAAATTCTTGATAGATCGAACATCCAGATGAGGGTATGGGAAAGAGGGAGTGGCGAAACCCTGGCCTGCGGAACTGGGGCATGTGCTTCTGCTGTAGCTTGTATTCTTAATGGCCTCACTGATGGTATTATAAATGTTCATCTAAAAGGTGGAATATTGAAAATAGAATGGAATGGTCCCGGTACTCCAGTATATATGACAGGACCTGCCGAGCTGGTTTTCACAGGAACCTACTTTTATAACGACTGAATTTCTCCATTAAGTTTCTCCATAGGCCACAATCCTGTTTTTGCCTCTGTTTTTTGCCTCATAAAGGGCATTATCAGCCTTTTTTACCAGCTCATCCACATCAAGGGTATCTTCAGGAACCGCAGCTATTCCAATACTCAGTGTAACCTTAACAACAAGGTCATCATGAGGAATCCGAATTGGCTTATCTGAAAATAAATCCATAAGTCTTTTTGCCAGTCTCATTGCAAGCGTTTTACTGGTTTTGGGAAGCAAAATTATAAACTCATCACCTCCATATCTTGCAGGTATATCAGAGGCCCTGACAGAAATAACAATACTTCTTGCAAGTTCCTTCAACACCTCATCCCCAATCTGATGCCCGTACCTATCATTTATAGATTTAAAGTTATCAATATCTATCATGATACAGGAGAGAGATTCCTCGTAGCGCTTGGCCCTCTCCACCTCGAATCTCAAAGTCTCCAGAAAATGTCTGAAATTGTAAAGCCCCGTCATCGGATCTCTCATAGAGAGATCTTTTACCTTCTCGAAAAGGATAGTATTATGTAAACTAACACCCAGATGACCTGCTATCCTTATTATCCTCCCTTCGAAATCATACCCATTAATCTCTCCGTAATTAGGATCGTTTACCGTCAGTATCCCTATGAGATAATCTCCGGACAGCAGAGGCACTGCACACACCACATCTGTTTCATACTTATCACTACCAAGCTTTTTATATTTAGATTTGCTGAAATTTTCTACATAAATCACCTTTTTATTGGTAAAAGCATCGTACATTATACTATTTTTTTCCGGTTCTATCTCAAGTCCTTCCTCAAGATCTGGATGATTGGTTACAAATAACCTGAATCTATTTGAATCTTCGTGATAAATAAATATTGAGAATAATCTTGCTCCAAGAAAAGAGGAGAAGGATTTTCTTATAAAATCCTTTTTAGAATCTGCATCGAGGAACCTGTTCAACTCCCTGGAAAAATCAGCCTCCTTTGACAGTAACTCCTTCTGCTGATTTGTTTCCCTGATTAATCTGAGGAGAGCCTGTTGAGATTCTTTCAATCTCTCAGCCTCTGCCCTCAATCGGAGAATAGCCTTAATTTTAGCAATTAGAATCGCGTGAGAAATGGGTTTCGAAAGGAAATCAGAGGCACCACTTTCAATAGCAGTTACTATATCCTCTTCATTTTGAGAAACCGATATAGCAATAATCGGAATTCCATACAGGCTATCATTAAGCCGGATCTTCCTACAGAGCTCAAATCCACTTTCAGAGCCCAGCCTTATATCGAGGAGAACAAGATCAATTTCATTATTCTCAAGGACTTCGATCGCCTCTTCGACATTTGTAGCTTCGTAAGGCTCAAAACCTTCACCTTCGAGAATAGTGCACAGTATTCTCCTAGCATCATAATCATCGTCCACCACCAATATTTTATGAGTACTGTTATCCATATATCCTGCCTATAGAAAATCTCTAATTGATATCGTTTCTACCGAATCATTTGATTTAGATATAATATAACTCACAGCAGCATTTATCACAATATTGGCTATCGTCTCAATTCTCTCAAGCAGAAGGCTCACACCAAGAACAAGCGCGAATCCTTCATCCGGGAGCTTCACAATCTTCGAGAAAACCACAGATAGAATAACAAGGCTGCCTTCCCTCAATCTATCTATTTTAAGCGATGCAACTACAATAATAAATACCACAATTATCTGAAGATAAACTGACAAACTCAGACCGTAAGCCTGTGAAACGAAAAGAGTACAAACACCTGCAACTACAGCACTTCCCCCAAGAGAAAAAGTAACTCCAAGTGCATTTATCAGTGTTGTTGCTTCCCGCCTAGCACCAAGGTTATGTTCCATACACTCAACTATAACCGAGTATGACTTATACCTGTCGCCGGTAATAAACCCGGTTATGCATGCGGGAAGAATGGCATGAATGAAGATAAAAGGATTTAACTTCGTTAAAAAATACAGTGAAGGCCCAATTATAATAAAGATAAGGATAGCAAGTCCCCCAATTATAACAAGAATCAACTTAAGGTATGGATAAATCATGTCAGCAGAGGTTGTTGCCATCAAATATCCCGAATATGCAAAAACCCCGATCGCAAAAAAATCAAGTACCATGATGTTAATTTTATGCATTGTTTCATCAAAACTTTCAATAAAACCAAAAAATACTTCTGAATCTCCTTTTGCATGAATTATCCCGGCACCGATAATGTATGCAATAAAGATTATAGATAGGGCACCATACCAGGATGTAAAAAAATCTGCCACACTTTCGGGAACTATACTGAGAATAAAATCAGATGTTCCTGGATATAAAATCTTCTGAGGAGATTCTATTTCCCCAATGTTAATTCCAAGACCTGGTTGAAGGAGATTGCCAAGAACGACCCCTATCGTAGCCCCTACAGCAGTAAATAGAAGAAAATAACCAATGGCTTTAAATGCACTGACCACCAGAACCTTTCTTTTCCTCATGAAAATGACACTTTTAACTCCAGACAGAAGCATAAGAGGAAGTATCATAAAGCTTAAAACTCTGATAAAAAGGAGCCCGGCAACCCTTAAAACCTCAACAAAAACCGATCCAGGATCAACGTAAGAACCAACAATTATTCCCAAAAAAACTCCAACAATCAACTTAATCCATAGCTTCATCTGATACCCCAGAATCAATTTTTTTGACTTAATCTTACTTTAGCAGTAGCATATTGTCAAGGAGAGGTAAGATGTTCAGGAAACAAAGAGTGAATTTCTCATTTACAGTTATTTTTTTATTAATAATCATTATTATGGGTTCATCATGCGCAACTCAAAAAAATATACCGGATAAACCAGTTCAAGCAGAAATTACCAAGGTACAGGAAAAAATCAGGGTAAAACTGAGATACATTCCCGAAAAACAAAAAGTATTAAAATACGGAAAAGAAAATAACCCTTTTGTCTCTCCAGTTTCAGCTCTTCGTACACGGCTTCTTGTTTTTGAGTGTGTGATTGATACCTCAGGAATGCCAGAAGGCAAAACTCCCATAATAATACTGAATAGAATAGAACTTCAGTTTGGAAGAATCTCCACAAACCCATTAAACCGATTCCATTTATACAATTTCTGGGAACCAAGACTAAAGAATCAAAATGAATATAAAAAATGGAATAAAAATGTCTTACGAAAAATTATTAAAGAAAATGTTTTCCCAAATGAACTTGAAATTGCTCCTGGTGATATAAAAAGCGGACTTATTGTATTTCAGGGAAGGTTCCCAAATTACGGAGATGCTACCATTTACCTGCCAATTTTTGACAAGAAAAATCAACAAATTACCAGGTTTATATTCAATTTCGAGTTTTAGTAACCCATTATTTATTTGAATTACACAAAAATTTATGCCAGCACTGTTCCTGGTAAGTACTCTCCCGAATAATACCATGCTGGTTTAAATAAAAAAACCCCCTCACAAATGAGGGGGTTTTTATTCTTTCTATAAGTCAATTAGAAATCTATATCTCCCTTGATGTAGAATCCACCACCTAATCCAGCATCAGCTGCACTGTTGGTTGGTGCATCGTATGAATAACCCTGATCAGTTACGAGGTAACCAACATACCAGGTTGAAGCTCCAACCTTGTAGTAGGCTGCAACATCAGCACCCTGGAATGTCTCTGCACCTTCTGCCATGCTGAGGCCAATACCTACATCAATACCATATTCATCTGCAGGAGCCAGATTGAGATCTATACCAACATCATTCAGAGCATCAGTATCGTTTCCGTTGAGACATGCACCAACGGTAGCAATACCAAAACCTGCGGAAACACCAAGACCATATGCCCATGCTTCATTTGGAACATCGTAATAAAAACCAAGGGCAAGGCTTGCAGGACCAATTTCGGAAACCTCAGCTTCTGCTCCAAATACACCATCAAAATCCGATTCTCCTATTGGATTATTGATGATATATGATACGCTTACCTCTGCAGGACCTACCTCAGGTACGGTCAAAACAACGCCGTAATCATTGTCTGCCCATGTAAAACCCGCATCTAATGTTGCAGTTCCCAAATCAAAGCTGAAAAATAAACCATTTTCATCTGTGCTAAAGTCAACAACAGCCTCATAACCATTTCCGGATACTGAATAGGCATTTGTTCCAAGGCTTGTATAACCAGTTTTTACCGTGAGACCAACACCAAGCCCGAGTGCCGAACCCAGATCGCTGCTGAGATATGCAGCATCTACAGTCCAACTGCCACCAACTGATCCAACAAACTCGAACAATACTGTGTTGTAATCATCAACACTCCACTCGGCATCTGTGTAGAGGTTACCGTAATCATAAGCACCCTCTCCCTCGCTGAAGGTAGTAATACCACCAAACGTAAACTCACCCGTCCATGAAACATCTGCAAAAGCTGGTACAGCAAAAGCTACAAGAAGCAATGCTGAAAGTACTACAAGTAATTTTCTCATTTTTTCTTACTCCTCCTAAACATGATTTTATCAGCTGGGTCAACGACCCTTCGCTCCATTCAGCACAAACCTTTTTAATAGAAGCGCGTACTTTCTACCGGCTTGCCAGACCGTAAGATCTTTCTGTGGCATCCCCCTCCTTTTTTATGGTAATTTAATTTGTCCATTCAGGACAAATTAGATCACCTCTCTTTTAAAACGGCCTGATAACTGTATACGGCCAAACAATATAATCAAAAAAGCCCAAAACACAAAATAATATTTTAGTTTAGGTTATAATAACAATTTTTAAATTGCAAGTTTTTTTTAGATTACTACTCATAATTTTCAATAATTTAACAAATTATACATAAAAAATACTTTTATATAATCAAAAAAAATCAAAACAATGGATTTAACTGGCAAAGAACATTTATCTTATTCTATACCAGCCAATAATTTTTAAGCATAATATCACTATTGTAAATAATTGTCAAGAAAAAATCAGGCTTTTAATTATTTATTATATAATTATTTGGGATACTAAACTTTTTTCATAAAGATATTATTATTAATAGTATTGTAAAAAATCAAATTCTTTTTACCAAAAATATATAAAAATGGATTTATCTGGAGTTTTCAGCAATTACCTTCAATAGATCGTCATCTTCGAACGGTTTCTTTAGTATTGCTTTAACAATTCCCCTCTCTTTGGTCTGAGAAACCTCCTCATTGACATCCCCAGTCATCAGTACTATTGGTAATCCCTTTTTATGCGCTATTTTCTCTATCTCCCTGAATCCATATTTCCCATTTAGGTTATAATCAACTATTGCCAGGGTGAAATCACCTTCATTCTCAATCAGTTTTCTTGCCTCTTCTCCTCCTTCAGCCTCAGCCACCTCAAATCCAAACCTTTCAAGCATTTTTCTAACAAAAAATCTAATATCCCCCTCATCATCTATCAGAAGAATCCTCTTACCCGAGGGCAGATACTCAGGAGCATTAATGTATTCCTCAGTCTCAGAGGTACGCTTATCCTTTTTGTCCATATAATCGCCTGTATAATCACCTGACACAAACCGCAATCTATTCTGAAATGCTCGAGGTTTATCAAGTAATAGATCACTGCTATCTACTTGATCCTCAACTTTTTTCTTCTCAACGATTTTTACAGGCATACAGAAACAAAACTCCGTTCCCTTCCCCGGAGTACTCTTTAACACCAGCCCTCCGCCAACCGCACTTATCAATGTGTAAACAATCGAGAGACCAAATCCGCTTCTTTTACCCTGCTTTCGACTTTTCGTTGAAAAATAAGGTTCAAAAATCTTAAAAGCCTTGCTTTCTTCTATTCCTCCACCACTATCTTTTACGCTAAAGAAAAGCACATTACCTCTATCACGAGGAACAAGTATCCTCTTAATTACCTCAAAATCACCCTTTAACGACTCATCGAGAAATCTGGAAGCATTCCCCTCTTCTATCTTAATCTGTATCCTGCCCTCTTTTTCACCAATCGCATCACATGCATTTATAATCAGATTCATCAATATTTGAAATAGAGCTGCTTCATTCAGCAAGAATGATTCATTTTTTGGTAGCTGGTTCATAACCTCAAGTTTAATGTTCTGAGGTACCATATTCACAAGGATATTCTCTATACCAATAACAATCTTCTCGGTGGATGCAACCTTCAGAGTTGGTGTTTTTCTCCTGCCCAACATTAGCAAATGATCAACGAGATCTTTTGACTTCTCAATTATATTTCTGTTGATATTGATATACTTTCTGAGCTTCTTTTTCCCATACACATTTCCAATTCTACTGAACCACTCGTCTATCACTTTGGTATTCTCTTCCATGACGAGGATCAGGTTATTAAAATCATGAGCAAAACCGCAGGTTAGTCGTCCGATGGTTTCCATTTTCTTGGACTGTAAAAGCTCCTCTTCAAGTTCCTTTCTCAATGAAATATCTCTCACTGTAACTACAACCTGGCCCTCTATCTTTTTCATAGGAGCCGAGGAAATCTCAACGGGAATGGTTTCTCCATTTTTATTTTTTAAAAAATATTCTCTATATACTCCACTTACCAGCTCAAAAGTCTCTGAACCCCCTCTGTCAGAATGCTCCTCCCCCTCACATGGATACAGTAAAGAAGAAATATTCTTACCAATAATTTCGGAATACTTCAGGCCGGTTAATTTCTCTGTTGCTTTATTTACAAATTTTATAACACCATCTCTATCTATAATTATTATTCCATCACTAACACTTCTAATTATGCTGTCGTATATTTGATGAAGCTCTTCTCTGATAGTTTTGGAATAAAGCACCTCTTTCACCAGCCTGGTGGCCAGTCTGAGCCTGAGTTCAAGCATCAAATAAAGCAGGACCCCCAGGGTAAAGAGAGCAAAAGATTTAAAAAAGTGTCCCTCAAGACTCACCATAAAAAACAACTTGTTATTGGAGATTACCCTGAGCACAGGATAATTTACAAAATAAATGAAATTATAGCATATCAGAATATATGCTATATTAAACAGAGTAAATACTTTTGATCTTCTCAGATTTGCCGTAACCATGAGGATTGCCAGATAAAAAGGGCCCGATGTAGTAATAATTGCAAGGGGAGATTGTGTAACAGAAGCCAGATAGAGAAAAAAACTTGTCGATGTAATATCCAGAAAAGCAGAAATATATTTGATAAACCTTTTATAGAAGCCCTTTTTAATAATGTAGAATAACAGAGCGTTATACAGAAACGAAATAAGGACCATTATTATCATGATAGAAGAAACCTGTGTATACATTCGCCTTTTGAGAAACAAGACTGCACCTATTAAAAGAACTATAGAGAGAAATGCCCTAAAATAGATGAGTATCTTTTCACCCAGGATTTCTTCCCGGAATAGAAACCTATCAAACTCCCTTTCAACTGCTAGTTCATCTTTCCGTTTCTGCAAAAAACATCCTCCTTTAGTATATTATGGCAATAAAGAGATATATTTTTAATCTATATAAATATTGAAAATATCACAATTAATATAGTTATTTGAATATTTTCTCATTAACTTAAACAATCTGGTAAATTCCCATTTTATATGATTTAAAAAAAATTTCCACAAAAAAATTAAATTGAATCCAATTTCTACACAGCTCTATTCTCTTATTTCAAAATTGTAGGTTATCAGCTGGTTATTTCTCTGGATATCAACAGTTATAAACCTGTCATCTTTAATATTTTCCCACAATTTATACATCTGATCAATCTGGGTGAGCTCATGACCATTAACCCTTCTTATAATATCCCCGCTCCTACCACCAAGTTCATAGACTATGTTATTCCTTGGAACCCTGACGAGCCTTATCCCTTCCATTTTCCCATTCACAAGATAGGGACTGATTGCAACCTGTGAAAGAATCTCATTTACCCTCTGAAAAAGTTTTGTTTCAACATCGCTCCGGCTTAATATCCTCTTGATCTGCCTTGCAGGTTTTACTTCTTCCTGAAAAGTTTCTAACCTTCTCTGAGGCTGCCTAGGACTTCTCTTGGCAGTTTTCCTGAAATAAAGTGGTATCGAATAGCTTTTATTTTCATCTGAGAGTATTATTTTGTCAAATTGTATATCTGTGAGGGTATATCCATCAATCTCACTACCCAGCTTATATATACCGGATTTCCTTTCTCCAGGTTTTTTAATTATAGCAATTGAATTCTCTTTTCCCATTAGAATCACACCTTCAAGAATAAATCTACCCAGTAAAGGATTGGTGGATTCCTCAACAACTTCTTGTTTCTTCTCTTTCTTTTCAGATGTCCCGGGAGAAAACAGAGGTGTAAAAACAATTGATTCATCGATGCCCTTTTTCAGGGTTTTAGATGTAGTATCTTCAGGAGTGGAGGCTATTCTGGTATCAAGATTAGAGCCAGTTAATCGTTTTCCAACTTCAAAACTTGCGATCTTTGAGGCCTGATAGAGAATAATGAGACCTGCAATAGAATAAATAAATACAAATAATATACGCAAAACCCCACTTCCCCTTGTAGAACTTAAATCCAATAACTAAATGGGCGAACTTCGAGTTTTCATTATGAGATGCAAATTATTTATTATACAAAATAAAACAATCAACAGATACTATAAATTCTACCATCAAAATATTAAAACTTCAAGAAAGAAGCCAGCGCTGAGAAAGGGGATAAACGGAAACTTTTGTTCTCTTTTTGCTTTCCCCGAGATAAGTAAAAAAGTGGAAATGGTAATCCCCAGAACACCTGTTATCACAAGCATCATTAATACCTTTTCAATACTCAGGAAAATTGAAAGCCCCGGGAGAAGCAAAAGGTCACCACCACCCATTGGAATCCTTCTCTTTATCAGGTACACAATCCCATAACTCAGTAAAACAACCCCCACCCCTACAATAACAGCTTTTAAGGATTCCCATAAAAAGCCTGGTAAATACCCCATTACTAGACAGAAAATATAAAGCACACCCGTGAGGTACACCATTAAAATCTCCCAGATTGCTACAAACCCCGTATCCACATCAATGAGAGAAAGGTACAGAAGAATAAGCGAATTGGCATAGAAGATATACCCGAGAATCGAAAATCCATATTTCAGGTATATAAAAAACCAGGTAGCTGGAAGAATAACTTCAGCAAAAAAGTATCTGAGAGGGATTCTTTGTTTGCAATACCTGCATTTGCCACCAAGAAAAATATAGCTAAAAACAGGGATAAGCTCGTAAGGTTTAAGCCTTGTATTACAATTCCCACATTCAGAAAATGGAAGGATTATTGAAATGCCCCTTGGTATTCTGTATGCTGCAGTTGAAACAAAACTGGCAAAGATCGCTCCAAGGATAAGGATAAAAAGTATTATCATCTCACATACTCAAAACCATTCTTGAATATCATTAATCCATCACCGTAAATGTCCCCGAGCATACCCTTTTTACTGGTCCAATCAGGATAATTGTAGTGAAAGATAGCCGCTTCGGGATGGGGCATGAGACCAAATATCCTTCCCGTATGATCACATATTCCTGCAATAGAGTAAACAGAACCATTCGGATTTATAGGAAAATCCTCCCGTACCCTCCCATCCTCATCACAGTACTGAACTACAATCTGATTATTGTCTGAAATTCTCTGCAAAACCTCACTATTCTTGGCCAGGACCCTGCCTTCTCCATGTCTCACAGGCAGTTTCAAAAATGAAAGCCCTCTGGTAAACACACATTTCGAACTGTCGTTTATCTTAAGAGTAACCCACCTATCGATAAAATATCCCACCTTATTGGGTGCAAGCGCAATTTCCTGCTTTCCATAATTCCGATTTATGGCCGGAACCAGTCCTAATCTTACAAGAATCTGGAAACCGTTACATATACCAAGTATCAGTCTATCCCCCTCAACAAACTCGAGGAGTACATCCATCAGCCTTTCCCCATCAGCCGGTCTCGAATATTTTATTTTTGCAGCAAAGGCAACACCGGCACCAAGGTCATCCCCAAAGCTAAATCCTCCGGGAAAAACAATCAATTTGTAATCCATTATGGAAACGGGGTTCTCAAGAATATCGTTCAGGTGAAACCTTCTGGCATCAAAACCCGCAATACTGCAGGCGTACTGAGTCTCATAATCGCAGTTTATCCCATAACCAGTGAATATTAATGCACCGGGTTTTCTATTTTTATTAATCCTCATATCCACATCAAACACTGATTATTTTAGGTCGAACTTCGAGTTTTCATAATAAGATGCAAATTATCGTTACAAAAATAAAAAAATCAACAGATATTGGTATAAATTGTTCGAAGTTCGCCGGCACTGCTATATTTTTGGTAATATATTGCATTAAGATTTCTATTTTTCAGAAAACTCGACATTCGTTCATTTTATCCAAACTCCATCTGAAGAACATCGTAAAGAGGTTTTCTATAACCCCGGGTTAACTCATCAAGATCCATAATAGCGATCTCTCTACCACCATCCTTAATCACAATTCTACTACCTTCTCCAACCTTACCAATCCGCTGTATCCTAACACCTTTGAATATATTTTTAAACTTTTCTTCATTTTCGGCCCTGACTGTAACAAGGAACCTACCAGAACTTTCTGAAAATAGAATCTCCTGAGGAGACAGCTCCCCTCTTTCAATCAGAAGAGAAAGATCAATGCTTGCACAAATCTGCCCACCTATACACGATTCAGCAAAAGCAATCCCAAGACCTCCCTCAGAAAGATCGTGACAGCTTTCCAGCAACCCCTCATTTATGGCTTTGAAACAGGCCCGATAGGTTTTCATGTTTTTATCAGGATCAACGGTTGGTATAACAGAACTTCTGCCTCCATATTTTCTGTAGTAGAGAGAGCATCCGAGATGCCTCTGTGTCTCGCCAATCAGGTATATAATATCCCCTCCAATTTTAAAATCAGGGGTAACGCATTTTGTAACATCGGGAACAATTCCAATGGCGCTAACCAGAATAGTTGGAAGAACACTTACCTTGTGCCCACCAACCATATAATCATTCTTCATGCTATCCTTACCTGATATAAATGGAGCTCCGTACCCAAGAGCAGCATCATAGAGTCCCCTGGCAGCCCTTACGAGCTGGGCCAGCTTATACCTTCCATCAGGATTTGTTTTTTCATTATATACAGGATCTGGCCAGCAAAAATTATCAAGCAGCGCTACGTAGTCAGGGTCTGCACCGCAGGCAACAACATTTCTTATTGCCTCATCCACCACATTTAATGCCATCAGATATGTATCAATCATTGAATAAAATGGGTTTATTCCC
>CAZFGQ010000046.1:0-22184 GCA_964518675.1 uncultured Spirochaetota bacterium | reverse complement strand
TGTCTATTAAATATATCAGAATATATTAATACTGGATATTTAAATAAAAAATGTTTAATAAATAATATTAGGGCGAACTTCGAGTTTTCATAATAAGATGCAAATTATCGTTACAAAAATAAAAAAATTAACAAATATTGGTATAAATTGTTCGAAGTTCGCCGGCACTGCTACACTTTTGGTAAAATTTTGCATTAAGATTTCTATTTTTCAGAAAACTCGACATTCGCTCTATTATAAAATCAGGGGAGATTAAAATGATCCGGATCGGGTGTTGTGGTTTCTGTACCGCTCAGGGAAGGTACTTTGAGATATTTGATTGCATTGAGGTTCAGAAAACTTTTTATAGCCCTCCCGGAATAGAAACCCTGAAAAAGTGGAATCATAAAGCTCCCGAAGGTTTCATTTTTACCATAAAGGCATGGCAGCTTATAACCCATACTCCTGCCAGTCCTACTTACCGAAGGCTAAAAACCCCCGTATCTGAGGAGAAAAGAGATAGATACGGTAGCTTTAAACCAACTGAAGAGGTTTTTAAAGCGTGGGAGGTAACGGCTGAATGTGCCAGAGCTCTGGATGCCGATTTTATTGTTTTCCAGATGCCGGCTAGTTTTAAAGCCGAGGAGAAAAATATAAATAATATGCGGGTATTCTTTGAAAATATTAACAGATATGGGTTTAAACTTGGATTTGAACCACGGGGAAACTCATGGACTGAAGGGAGGATACGGAAAATTTGCTCTGAGTTTGACCTGATTGATGTTGTTGATCCATTTGTCAGGTTGCCTGTATATGGTGATGTATTCTACTTTCGTCTCCATGGAAGGGGAGGATACAGGTACAGGTATACCGATGATGATTTGAAAAGGCTCAGGGAGATTTCGAGTAATTTCGGTGAGGGGTTTGTTATGTTTAACAATGTTTATATGCTGGAAGATGCATTGAGATTCAAAAGAATAGTTGATGGAGAATGAGCAGGCCTTTGGTAGAATCATTGGTTTTAATTTTTTTACCTGTGGATGTTCGGTTTTTCCTGAGATTAGAGATTCGCATTACTGGATCTGATAATACCGGTGGGATGTGCTATGGATGAGGGAAGAATAAGAGAAGAAAATGTGGATTTGTATTATAAACATCCTAAACTTGAGGATTTTACCGATGGGGATGTACTGGATTTTTTTATTTCTGGAGAGTGGAAGAAACTGATGGTGATTGGAGCCACTGATACCGGGAAGAGTACGTTTGTCCGGCTTATTGTAGATCAATTGTCCAAAAAATATGAGGTTGGTGTGGTTGATCTGGATATTGGCCAGTCGCATATTGGTCCTCCTACAACAGTTGGATGGGGAACTTTGAAAGGTGGGTTCAGGGGATGGAAGAGTGTTAAATTAAAGGATTTTTATTTCACAGGTGCAATATCTCCAGTAGGCAATATGCTCCCGGTACTGGTTGGAAGCGGCATAATTGTGGCCAGGGCAGAATCACTATGCGGAAGGGTTGTGATTGATACTACAGGTCTCGTTTCAGAGCCCCATGGGAGAGTACTGAAACAGAATAAAATAGAGCTATTAAAACCCGATTTGCTGGTATTGATTCAAAGGGAGGGTGAGCTTGAGGAGATAATATCCCCATTCATAAATAGGTCTGGTATGAAAATTGTGAGGCTTGTGGTTCCCGAAAATGCGAAACTAAAAACCCCTGAGAATAGATCAAATTACAGGGAGAAGCTTTTTGAGGGATATTTTTCTGAGTCTTCTATTGTCGATTTTCACATAAATAATGTTGGTATTATGTTTACTCGCAACCGGATAGACCTTTTTTCGCCCTATGCAAGTGGAAGGGTTGTCTCACTGAGGGACAGGAAAGGAAGAGATGTCGCGCTTGGTATTCTTATGTTCTCAGATCAATTAAAATCCCGCATTTTTATTAAAACGCCTCTAAAAACCAGAGAAAGTATAGCGACCATTGTGGTGGGTAGTATAAACCTCGATGCCTGAAAAGAATTAAGACCGACTTTTCTTCAGATTAGAATTATAGGGTAATAAATAGAACCGGTGATCAATGGTCTGGTTTGTATTGCTATCCTTAACTATTTATAATAATAATTTTTAAGTAAAATAGTCTATTCTATATCTACCCATGTACCTGTTTGTTCGGACTTGAATGCTGCGTCTATTACTTTCTGATTGTTTATCGTATCACTGGAAGATATTGGGATTGGCGCTTCACCCCTGATTGCCTTTGAAAATGCTTCAAACTCCAGTTCATACTGATCTGCAGGTTCACTTCTGATCACCCGTGTTCCAATATCCGTTGTGACTACTACCTCTGCCGGTACATCGGGGTACATATTAAAGGGTATTTTTATGTGGATAGTTCCTCCCTCCCCGTGTACGTACACACATTGATGGGGAAATGTCTGGGTGGATACTGTAAAAAGTGATCTGCTCATGCCGAAGTCGAGGATTGCAGATGTCAGAATATCTGTTTTAAAATCCTGATCTCTGGTCAATAGAGATATTACTCTTTTGGGCTCCTGATCAAGAAGAAATCTGGCTATTGAAATAGCATAGCAGCCAATATCCCTTAATGCACCACCCCCTGTTTCAAGTCTGTTTCTAATATTGGTGGGATCTATGAGGTAATAGAAAAAGCGGGTGTGTATTGTGTGAACCTCACCTATCTCACCAACGGAAACGAGCTCTTTTGCTCTTTGCCACTGGGGATGGAGCTGATACATGAATGCTTCCATCAGTTTTACGCCTCTGGATTTTGCATATTCAATGCTCTCCTTGGCCTCTTCAGCGGAAAGAGCAAGTGGCTTTTCACAGATAATATGCTTTCCTGCATCAGCTGATTTTTTTATCCATTCTCCATGTAGATTATTGGGCAGGGGGATATAAACGGCTTCTATTTCTTTGTCAGCAAGCAATTCCTCGTAGGAACCGTATGCTCTGGGAATGTTGAATTTTTTTGCAGCCATTTCAGCTCGGTCTTTGCTCCTTGATGCGATACCGTAAAGATTTATAATTGGAGATTTTTTCAGAGGTAACAAGACCCGTTTTACAAAATGATTTGCAACTCCCAGTACTCCCCACTTTACAGATTCCATTTCCAGTCTCCTTGGTATTGTGATCAAAATCTTAATATAATTCTTGGATGCTTTCTGGGTAACAAAATAATTAGTACACTAAAGAGGATTGCTCTGATATAGAAGTTTGTATAATCTTTCCTGTTTTTCAAAAACTTTATTGTATTCTCTGTGAAGGTCTGTTCGGGGGTTGATGCTCTCCTTTTCTATGTTAAATTTGTTTCCCTCTTTTAACGATCCAATTTCTCCGAGAAACATGAGTGCAAGGATAAGATTACCAACGGTTGTGGCCTCCTGGTTTGAAGGAATAATAAACTTTTTGCCCATATAATCTGAAAGTATCTGAAGAAGTGGTTTTGAGCCTGTCATTCCTCCGTTGATTACCAATGTTCTTTCCCTTCCGTGACTTAGCATGTTGTAAATTTTTTTCAGTCTGTATCCCAGACCTTCGAGAAATGCCCTGTAGATATGAGCTTTTTCATGGTTGTAGCTGAGGCCATATATAAATCCCCTTGCCCATGGTTTGTAGTGAGGGGCCCTCTCTCCCGAAAGGAATGGAATGAAAATTATTCCATTGGCACCAATGGGTGTACAACCAATTTCTTTTGAGATTTCTTTATATTTGAGTTCCTGACCGAATAGCTTCTTACCGAGCCATTCTATTGCAAGCCCAGCATCATGGGCAACACCTCCGGAAACCCAGTTTCTTTCAGCCAGGTAGTAACACCACGATTCCTCGTCTGGATTAATCTCTGGATTTTTTAGCCATTTTCTCATAGCAGCACTTGATCCGATGGTGAGGCTCAATTTGCTTTCATCCAGACCCGCTGAACCGAGGTGGGCCAGTGGTCCATCGCTTGCACCCACAATGAGGGGTATGCCATCGAGGAAGGTTAAATCCTCAGGAAGGTATATTTTCTTCAGGTTCATTGAGTGGAGGGGCTCAACGATCTCGGATAGATTCTTTTTCGTCATTCCAAGTTGGTGGAGTAATGAGGTATCCCAGTTTTCCTCTACAATATTAAATAGGCCTGTGCCGGAAGCGGTGGATTTGTCCACGATATACTCTTTTGTGAGGTTGAACAGAACGTATTCTTTTATTGATATGAATTTAGATGTTCTCCTGTAGAGATCTTCGGCATTCTGTTTATACCAGAGTATTTTTGATGGAAAGTACAGAGGATTGATACTGCACCCTGTTCTTTTTCTTATTTCTCTATTATCAAGTTCTTTTCTTAGAAGCTCGCTTTGGTTGAATCCCCTTGAGTCGGCCCATATAATGCTATTTGCCAGCATCGCATTATCGGAGGAAATAGGGGTTATGCTGTGAAGAATTCCATCGATGATCAAAGCACAGATATTTTTGGGTTTTACATCTGTTTCTTCAAAAAGCCTTTTAATTGTTATAATTAATCCATGGTAGATCTCATCGGGGTTTTGCTCAACCATGTTTTTTTCTGGATAATAAACTTTGTTTTTCCAGACCGTTGAATAAACAAATTCGCCATTTGCTTTGATGAGAGCCGTTTTCGTACTGGATGTCCCAATGTCAATTGAGATAATATATTCATGTTTCACTTAATTTTCCTCTGTACAGAATTGGTTTTCTATCAGAGAGTTTATTATAATTATGGCTTTTGCTCAAGTATTTCAATTTTGTAGCATTCTGTTTTCTTTAAGCCTTTAACAAACGGGAATGGTTTTTTCCAGAAGAAAGATCGGTATTTCGATTTTGATTCGAAGCTAATTTATTGATAGAATTTCGGGGTTATGTTAGAATTTAACATAATAATTTTTGCATGTATCAATAAAAGTTTTTTCGATTGAGAATTACAGCACTGGAGGAGAGCCATGAGTTATCTGGATGAACTTTTTTCCCTTGAAGATTCGACCGCTATAGTCACTGGTGGCGGAGGAGTTTTGCCCGGAATTATTGCAGAAAGTTTATTGAGGGCGGGTGCTAAAGTTTCCCTGTGGGGTTGGAGGGAACGGTCAATCGCAGAGAGAAGAAAAGAGCTTATTGATAAATATGGGCAGCCTGAAAAAATCCATATATATGTAGTTGATACAAGTGATGAGAAAACGGTGAGCGAGGCCGTTGATGATACAATAAAAAACCTTGGTGTTCCAGATATTCTCGTTAATGGAGTGGGGGGCAACAGGGGGAAATCAAGTTTTATTGATGTGGATCTGAACCTGTTTGAAGAGGTTCTCAGGCTTAATCTGATTGCTGGACTTGTTGTTCCTTCCAAAGTTATTGCCAGGTACTGGATCGAGAATCACATTCCAGGTACTATTATTAATATAGCTTCTATGTCTTCGTATGTACCACTTTCGGGGGTGTGGGCTTACGATGCAGCTAAGGCCGGTGTTTTAAATCTTACCATGGCTCTGGCAAAAGAGTTTGCACCGCATAAAATAAGGGTAAATGCAATAGCGCCTGGATTTTTTCTTGGTAAACAGAACAGAAGGCTTCTTATAGATGAAAAAACCGGGGATTTAACTGAGAGGGGGAGGGCGGTTATAGAGCATACTCCTTTCGGTAGGTTTGGTGAGCCTGAGGAGCTGAGTGGGGCTGTTATTTTTCTTGCGAGCAGAAAAGCTTCCGGGTTTGTCACTGGAGTATGTATCCCGATTGATGGCGGATACCTTGTGCATAATATATAAAAAATAACTCTGTAGGGGTTTGATTGGATGCCAGGTAATAAATTGTTTGAGAACTGGATTGTGAGATTCAGGTCTTCCAGACTATTTAACAGGATTCTCTCCGGGGCTGAATTGTCTGGACTCATGCTTGATGAGAGTAGCAGAAAGTTTTTTTATCCCGAATCTATGGAAATTGTTAACAAAACTGTTTTTGCAGTGGCAAAAGTAGGGGAAGATGAGGAGGCCCTATTTATTGCTTGCGGTGGGGAAAACCGAAAACGCGTGATGGGTCATTTCAGTGGCCTGGAATACAGAGAGAACGGAATCATAATAAAAATGTGTGAACTTTCCGAGGAAAATGCCTTTTCCCTCCAGAAATATTTGATACATACCAGGCCTTCCATTCTCCCAATTGATGGGGTGACGGTAGGGGTCGGTGATAGACTGGGGATTGCAACGCAGGGGCATATAAGAAGTTTTGCAAACAGAAATGCCATTCCTGTTTTTGCCCAGCAGTCTGTAAGAGAGCTGATGTTTACAAACAGAAGTTTCAGTAGGGTTATGTCGGATGTAATCTGGGCTGTGTTTAGAAGCGGGTACAAAATGCCATGGGGAGCGGATGGTGATCATTTAAAGGATGAGAATTGGATGAAGAAAGCTATTGAAGCTGGGTTCAGGATGATAACCGCTGATGTTTCTGATTTTATTCGCGACGAATACTATTTAAAATCGGATAGCTCGATACTATCTAAATACGATACTCTTGATAACAGGTACAGAAAGGATATTGAAGGGATTTTTCTGAACAGAGAGTTTTTTCTAGGCGAAGGGGCTTCTGGCCATGAAAAAATCAATAAGATCAATTTCGATCGGATTCAGCTTGCCAGATGTGCCCTGATATATGGAAAGGCTGTTGAGAAGGCTATTTTGATGTACAGAAGAGTTATTGATATGGCGGGTGGAAATGACATAAACTTTGAGCTTTCTGTAGATGAGGTTTCTATCCCGACAACTGTTTATGATCATATTTTTATCTCAGAGTTGCTGGATATTAACGGTGTCAGGCTGTTTTCAATGGCTCCAAGATTTTCTGGATCTTTCCAGAAAGGGATTGATTATGAGGGTAAACTGGCCGAGTTTGAAAGGGATTTGAGAATACAAAATAGTATTGCCGTTGATAGGGGATACAAGATATCGATTCATTCGGGTAGTGATAAGTTCAAGATTTTCCCGATCATTGGGAAGGTATGTGGAGGCAGGTTTCACCTGAAAACCTCTGGTACAAGCTGGCTGGAATCACTGAGGGTGCTGGCGAAAGAGGAACCCTTATTTTTCAGAAAATTATACAGAGTATCGTTTGATAGGTTTGAGTTTGCAAAAAAATACTACCATGTAAAGGCCGATAAAGGTAATGCCCCGCATCCAGATTCACTCAGAGATGATGAGTTAGAGAGGCTTTTGAATAATTCTGTAACGAGGCAGATTCTTCACATAACCTACGGTGAGATACTTAAAAATGATGGACTGAAAGAGGAATTTTTTTCTCTTATGAGAAAGCACAGGGAGCTTTACTGGGAGTACCTCGAGAAGCATATTGGGAGTCATCTTGATGCTCTGGGAGTGGGATAATTTAAGCTACTAAGTTTTTTTGTTTCTGGGGGTGAATATGGGCTCATATATTAATGACAGGTTTTTACTGAACTCCAAAAAGGGGTACAGGCTATACAGAAAATACGCAAGGGATATGCCAATTTTTGATTATCACTCTCACCTGCCCGCTGGGGAAATCGCTGAAAATAAAAGGTTCAGGTCAATTACCGAGCTATGGCTTGCCCATGATCATTATAAGTGGAGGGCTATGAGAACATGTGGGGTACAGGAAAGGTTTATTACTGGAGATGCCGGGGATTTTGAAAAATTTATGGCCTTTGCAACCACAATAGTTCAGATGCCTCGTAACCCCCTATACCAGTGGTGCCATATGGAACTTGCAACGTTCTTCGGGATAGATAATATACTGCTCAGTCCGGAAACTGCAGAGCTGATATATAACAGGTGTAATAGTTTTCTTGAAGATTCAAATTTTACTACAAGGAAGATACTTGAAAAGATGAATGTTAAAACCCTGTTCACAACGGATGATCCGGTGGATGATCTTTCACATCACAGAGCGATCAGGAACGCAGGGGTATCTGGTGTGGAAGTTCTTCCAACTTTCAGGCCTGATAATGCACTGAAAATAGAGGACGGGGAAGGATTTTTAAACTGGATTGAAAAACTCGTTTATGTTACGGGAATTGATGTCTCAGGGCTCAATGGCTTCCTTGATGCCCTGAAACGGAGACACGATTATTTTGATTCCTTTGGATGCAGGGCTTCGGATCATGGAATAGACAGGCCTTATTCTTCTGAATTCGATGAGCGAAGGGTGGATGAGATTTTTAAAAAGTTGCTTTCAAGAAAAAAGTTATCTTCTGAGGAAGCCGAAGAATACAAATCGTTCATGATGTATTTTTTTGCATCTCTCAATGCCGAGAAGGGTTGGGTTATGCAGCTCCATATAGGAGCGAGTAGAAATAACAATACCAGATATTTTAGATTACTCGGTCCCGATTCCGGTTTTGATTCTATAGGTGATTATCCCATGGCTGACAGGCTTGTGAGGTTTCTGGATAGGCTGGATATTGATGGAATCTTACCCAAGATGGTTATTTTTAATCTGAATCCATCAGATAATGAATTGATTGTTTCTATTATAGGAAGTTTTCAGGGTGGTGATAGGCCTGGGAAGCTTCAGTATGGACCTGCATGGTGGTTTAATGATACGAAAAGGGGCATAATTAACCAGCTCAATGCACTATCTGAGCTGGGAGTACTTGGAAAGTTTATTGGAATGGTAACTGACTCGAGAAGTTTTCTTAGTTTTGTTCGACACGATTATTTCCGACGAATTCTCTGTAATATGATTGGTGAGGAGATTGAAAGTGGAGACCTTCCCGACAATGAAGACCTATTTGGTAATATGATTTCAAATATCTGTTATAAAAATGCAGTTAACTATTTCTCAATGGAATCCAGCTGAACAAAAAACCTTTACTTGGTTTTTAGCGTTTCAAGTACATCCCTTTTCTGCTCATTTGTAAGTTTTAAGTTTTTCATCACTATTTCTTTTACTATCCTTCTGAGGGTTCGACTTCTGTCCCTTGCCAGATGTTTGAGAATTTCATATGTACAGTTTTCATGTTTCGCCACGGCAATCCGGATCTCTCTGCAGGGATGATCTTTATATTTTTCCAGTACTTCAGGAGGAGTGTCGGGTGAAAGGACAGTTGCAAATGCATCAAGGTCTTTCGGTGTGATGAAGACCTCGTTTCCATCCCCGTCAATCATTGAAGCACTTGCAATATCTCCTTCGGAGTAGTAATAATCGGTGTTTCCAATTATTTCTGGTGGGGAGGTGACAACTCCTGAGTTCGCATCAAGCTGGGCGTCGAACTTTACCCATTTTCCGTCGTGGGATTTCAGGTCCTCAACGGCATTCTCATGCTGGATGAGTCCAATCCCTTTTGCACTCGTGACTATTGCACTGTGGGATCCTCTTCCTCCTACCTCAACTATGAGTCCATTTATCTTGTCAAGATCAAGCATGATGTTCGGTAAAAGTTCGTGTATAACCACAATGTCATTTTCCTGGACAGTGCTGAGATCCCAGTGATTGGTAATAACATTGAGCCTTCCAATTGTTGGTACACTACTGGTGATAACTGTTCCTTTAAAAATTGTTTCACCTGTAAAGTATGCAGCGCTGTTTTTGATATATGGATTGTTTGAAACAACGTAAAATCTTACGCTCAGTCCCAGTATACTTTTGGTGCCGATATATATGGTTTTGTCAAAGAAGCTGAGTTTTCTGATTTCCTTCATTCCATCGGCCAGTAGGGCAAGTTTTTCATATGCCCGATTCGTGGCGAACAGTATCTCAAAAAGTTCTTCCTCGGATACGCAGTGTTCTTTCTCACATACCCCTTCAACATATTCGCTGTATAGCAGGAAAAATTTCCCATCATGGATTATTCCATGAAAGGTTATTCCAGTGAAAAGCTCCCTTTCTTTTTGAGTTCTTCTATCACAAAAGGCAGAACCAGCTGACATCTCCAATGAGGCTTCAGGTATTCGAGCGGGTCTACACCCGATTCTATAGCCTCCTGTATTTTTTCTTTAAATAATTCATGTATATTCTTTTCAGTCCAGCTTCCCGGATTATTCCCGATTTCATTTTCGATTTTATAGGCGATATGGAAGACCACACTGTACAGGTTTTCAAATTGGAGTATTAGATTGAGGTTCCTGGCTTCATTTTTATCGAGAAGTCTTTCGTTTGTCAGCCTTCTTGTATAAGGATTATAGGTAAAGATTGATATCCTGCTACCAAAATATGTTCCATGCCTGTCAAATACATCATGTATTTTTATTCCAATGCCAAAAGGGGTAATCAACTTGCCACTTATTACAACAGTCTCATCCCTTCTCATCATGCTCGGGGTTTCGGTGTTTATGTTTATACCATATCCTGTAGTAAGTACTGTGAATCCATATATCTCCTGACGTATTGCATCTCTTTCAATTGTTATGCTTCTTTTATTTCGATGGAGTGCGGGCTTATCCGGATACGGACCCCTATACTCGTTCTTCTGTCCTATCTTGTGTAAAGTATCTGTGAGACCACTATTGTGGATTTTAATGAGGTCGTCAAGCTCGTTTTCGTCTATAATCTCTTTCAATGTTTCGATTGGTTCAAATCCATTGAATACTATGTTTCCACCAAGTAGCTGGGGAATTTCTGTTGGATCGGGGTGGAGAAGCCAGCTTTTAACAATCTTTGTTGAGATATCATTTCCCTGGATTATTATATTCAGTGCGTTTGATTCACAGTAATTACAAATGGTATCCTGGGTAAAAGATAACCTTACATTTTTTAGGAAATCATTCATATTCCTCAGAGGGATTTTTAACCTGTAACGGCTCATTATCGATTTGATTTTGCTAATTTCTGTCTGGAGAAGCTCTTTAAGCAGGTCAAAAGCGTACTGAGGATTATGGGAAAATATTTCTTTAAAATCCTCCCGCAGATATGAAAGGGCTCCCTCTGTCAGGAGTAAAAACTTCTCAATGATTTCAGGAAAGGTTGGGGATAGAAGCACCTCCATTGTTTCGGTGAAATTGTGGGTACATGCCTCAAAGAAATGTTCTTTATCCATCAGGTTGTTTTTTTGGTCAAGGAAAAGGGAAAACCGTTTTTTTACAAGGGATGGTTCAAGACTCATGAGGTATTCGAGGTAGGCTTTCCTCGGGTATGTACTGAAGGCAATTCTCATCCCCTTGATTATGTCATCGAGACCCTCATCTAGAAGGTTTTTGTAGTTTCTATAGAGTCTGTCAACATAGTGCCCATCTATTGATTCTATGATATTGGCAAACTCCCTTATTTTATTTTCCATTACAACCCTGGCGGATTCGCCTGAAGGATATTCAAAGAAATCGTCGAGAATAGTAGGAGAGAGCATATCGAGAAGCTTTTTTGAGTTCTCGAAACCCAGGTCATTGACAGCATCTATAAGATATGAGAAATGTCCAAAATGATTCAGGATTTCAATCTCTGTTCTTTCCTGCTTTATATACTCTCTCAGAAGTTTCCATGAGTTTTCCCTTGCATATCCCTGGCTTTAAAGTGTTTTTGAGATTATTGATGCAGGAGCAAAACCCATGTTTCTGAGAACGGTCTGGAATATGAGCTCAACGAATAACTCCTAAAGTTTTACCGGTTTATCCCTTCCCTTGATTGCCCGGATCATAAAAAATACGGCTCTGATATCCCTGTTGATTACCCTGTGTGGAAAGTAGATCTTACCACTTTGAACTGTAAGGATTTTTCTTGTTTCCGGGTCTTCCATCAGATTTACAAAGGAGCGGTAAAGACCGTGCGAGCGTACCTCGGGATTCAGAATCTGATTTACCCCATCTATAAAGGCATGTACGCATGCTCCCATGATATCGTATCCCGCAAAGGAGCCCACGTAGGTAAGATTGGTTGTGGTATCCAGAACTCTTACAATTACCTCGATCGGTCCCTCTATCGTCGGGCTTACCATTCTTATCTCTACGGGATTATTCTCGCAGAGCTTTATATTGGAGTAAGGTACGGCCTCCATCGTGGCCTTGATTGCGGCATTTACAAGCCCCTTTACTTCTCTGGCGTGCCCGGTGTACTTTTTGTTTTTTTCTCGAAGAGTTACAGTGGCATTGTAGTAGCCTTCCTTCGTTCCCGATGCCATGTTATAGTTTTCTACTTCGATACGGGGTTTCTGGGATTTAGGTCTTATGAAGGATAAAAGATTGTAGTAATCTATCCCTTTTTCTATAAAGTTTGCGATGGTATCGAGGAAAGAAGGATTTTTTATGTTTTCCAGTTTAATATCAGTATCAAGGCTGTACACTATCAGTTTTATTACAAATTTAATATATTATATATAAATGCGAATGTAATGTTTCAGGGGATCCAGGACTCTCTCTATTTTAGTTTTCTGAAAAAAAAGAAAAGCCAGATGTAAAGTGTAATTAGAAATTTAGTGGAAAATTGAGGTTTGTTCCAAAAAATCCCTCCCATGTAATTGTTATTTTATTGACATGATAGAGTGAATATGATATTCTATGTTATAGATGTCTACATATCTATATAAGGAGTTTAGGATGGCAAAGGAAAGTTTGAACCCTTTTGAGATTGCACAGAGGCAACTCGATGAAGCTGCGGAGAAGTTGAAACTTGATGAGGCAACCCATGCGATGCTTCGTCAGCCGAAAAGAGAACTTCATGTTTCCATACCTGTGAAAATGGACAATGGTGAGGTCAAGGTTTTCAGGGGTTTTCGTGTTCAGTATAATGATGCCCGTGGACCAACGAAGGGTGGAATTAGATTTCATCCACTGGAAACCATAGATACAGTGCGTGCACTTGCTGCCTGGATGACCTGGAAGTGTGCTGTGGTTGATATCCCTCTTGGAGGGGCTAAGGGTGGTGTCATCTGTAATCCCAAAGAAATGTCGGAACGTGAACTTGAAAGACTGAGCAGAGGATACATAGATGCTGTCTGGCAGATACTTGGACCGGAAAGAGATATCCCGGCTCCCGATGTTTATACAACTCCACAGATTATGGCCTGGATGGTGGATGAATACAGCAAGCTAAAGGGGTACAATGTTCCCGGTATGATTACGGGAAAACCACTCGAGCTTGGTGGGTCTGCTGGTAGAGTAGACTCAACTGCGCGGGGAGCCATGTATACCATCAGGGAAGCGGCCAAGGTTCTGGATATAGACCTGGGTAGTGCAACATTTGCTATTCAGGGATTTGGTAATGCAGGTCAGTTTGCAGCATTGCTTGCCAAAGAGCTTTTTGGTGCAAAGATTGTGGCTGTATCAGATTCAGCTGGAGGTATTTACAATCCTGAGGGTTTCAATCCAGAGGAGCTTGTGGCGTATAAGAAAGAAAAGGGTAACCTGATCAATTTCCCCAATTCAAAAGCGATTACAAACAAGGAGTTAATTGAGCTGGATGTTGATGTGCTGTGTCCTGCAGTCCTTGAAAATCAGATTACCGCAGAAAATGCAGGTCAGGTGAAGGCAAAGATTGTTGCAGAACTTGCAAATGGGCCAACAACACTGGAAGCTGATAGTATACTGTTCAAGAATAATGTTTTTGTTATCCCTGATTTCCTCTGTAATGCAGGAGGCGTTACGGTTTCATATTTCGAGTACGTCCAGAATCTCTATAACTTTTACTGGGATGAGAAAGAGGTTTATGAGCGCCTTGATGTTAAAATGACAAAGGCATTCAGGGACGTTTATGAAATGGCTCAGAAACACAATGTGAATAACAGGATAGCGGCTTATATGGTTGCCGTTTCGAGGGTAGTGGTAGCAATGAAACTTAGGGGTTGGGTATAATTATTCTGGCGACCCCATTTGTGAGGTAAGGCTCCCGAGGAGCGGATAAGCAACCCCCGGGATATATAGATATAAGTCTGTAGAGAAACTCGCTTGTGAGAAAAATCCAATTAAAGATCCGGTTAAAAGCGGTGCGGGATATATTCTGCACCGCTTTTTTTGTTGACGGGGTGAAGCTTTAGTTTTGATTTCGATGCATGGGTAATAGAATATTAATTCAAGTTGTTGAAAGTTCGCTTTAATATGCTTTAATTGATTGTTTAATTGTTTAAAGGCAAATATTTTTTGGTTAAATTATGGGCGATAGAGAACGTCCATGTATTTTTCCATGAGCTCTTCTATTACGGTTCGGTCAGGGAAACTGGCCGCCATTCCGTATATAGGCGCCATTTTTCCCTTTTCATGTGGATGATTCTTCACATACCTGACAGCCTCCTTAAGATCTTTTATGAATCTTTCCACTACTCCCCGGGGTGTATGCCTTAGCGTGACGCAGATGTGTATGGCCTTTGGGTGGTGGAGCCCATTGAGGCTCCAGCCCCTTTCGCTCATAAAGTCCATAATTCTGTATATATCGAGCTTGTCTGAGGTGAATGCAATCACCCACAGTGGATTACCAAGTATACGAAGCTCTGGAATCTCTTTTATTCCTTTTTTAATTTTTTCAGCCGTTTGAAGGATTTCCTTTGTTGCTTTGATGTAACCTTTCTGCCCGATCGATAGCATGGCGGCCCAGCATTCTGCACTGAGTGCTCCTGGTCTCGAGCCTGCTATGGTGGGAGAGAAATAAAGGCCCCCTGGCCATTCTGTGGTTTTGAAATATTGAAATCGCCTGAGTTCTTCTCCTCTATAAAGTATAACAGAGGTTCCTTTTGCAGCAAATCCATACTTGTGAGTATCAGCGGAGATAGAGCTTACACCTGGAAGGCTGAAGTCAAATGGCGGTATATCGTATCCAAGCTTCTTGGCCCAGGGCAGAATAAATCCGCCAAGGCATGCATCGACATGAAAACCTATTTCTTTTTCTCTTGCGATTTCAGACAACTCTTTAATGGGATCGATGATACCGTGTGGAAAACCCGGTGCAGAACCAACAAGTACAACAGTATTCCCTGTTATTGCCCTTTCTGCCTTACTTACGTCTGCCATAAATTTTTCATCTACTGGGATTTTTTTGATCTTTATGTTAAAATAGTTTGCAGCTTTCTCAAATGCTGCGTGTGCAGTAACAGGGACAACAATTTCTGGTTTTTTGATTCCCTTTATTGTTCTGCCCCAGTCCCTGTATGTTTTCATTGCCAGAAGGATGCTTTCGGTACCCCCAGAGGTTACATTTCCACATATCTTTCCCTTGAATATTCCGCCATCAATTTTTTCTGCATTTTTGGCTCCTAACATTTCAGCTGTCATTGAAATTATTTCAGCTTCGAACTTGATTGTGCTTGCCCATATATCTGAGTGAAGGGGGTTTGACTGTGAACTCAGGGCATAAATTCTGTTTAGAAAATTGATATGTTTCTCATCACCGTGATAAACCGCACCTGATACATATCCTTCTTTCCACTTTTTTTCTTCTTCTTCTTCACATAGTTCTTTTACCATTTTAAGAATTTCTTCTTTTTTCAGCCCCTGTTCCGGAATTGATGTAAAGACCGGATATCTGTTCCTGTAAGGCTTTGCAATATTTTCCAGTTCTCTGATTATACCTTCATATTCCCTTTCTATTCTCTTTTTAACTGGAGGAATTGCTTTTATGGCTTTAAACCCATATCCAAGGATAATTTTTTTTAATTTTGATGGCTTGTCACTTTTCACAGTATCTGACCTCCGTAAAATTGAAAAATTGTTTTGAGATTATTAGGAGTTCGTCTACCGATTAAGCCTGTGGAAAATATTTCTATTTTTTCTGTATATGTTGAGAAACTCACTGAATATTTCACCATAGATATTTTTACTTTTCTTCTCTGGCTCAAAAATATTCTTTATTCTTACATACTTTGGGATGTCTTCGAAGTTAATTTTCCCCTTGGCTATAAAACCCAGAAAAGCAGCTCCTCTGAGGTTTACCATCCTTGGTTCTTCTATCTGCCTTACAGGTCTGTCAAGTATATCTGCAAAGAGTCTACACCAGAAATCTGAACTGGCTCCACCACCTACAATATTTAGATATAGAAACTTTTTCTTTATAAACTTTTCAACGTATCCAAGAAGCCACTTTATATTGAATGCCACACCTTCGTATACTGCCCTTATGAGCTGTTCCTTTGTGGTACTGAGTGAGATATTGAAAAAGCATGATCTGAGCTTTTCATCCTCGACCGGAGTTCTTTCACCATAAAGCCACGGAACAAAGATTACCTTTCCGCTACCTGGTTCTGCTCTGCTGGCCATGTTCTCCAGCCGGGTATAAGTATTCTGGTTTGAGACCTGATTCTCCTCCAGAAATAACTTTGCTATAAAATCAAGGCATGCTCCGGCGGTTTCCTGCTCATTTGCAACGAAGTATTTACCGGGGATTGGTGATGGAAGTGAAGCCATATTGTGGAAAATGTCGGTTTTTTTAAATGGTACGTGGCAACTTATCCATGCCGAGGTACCTATGTATATGTGTCCATCGTAGTCCTGGATTGATCCAGAACCAATGCAGGCAGATTGTACGTCCGGGCTTCCTCCAATCACCTCAATTCCTTCTTTTAAGCCAAGTTCTTCCGCAGCTTCTTTTCGAAGTGTCCCTATAATATCAAGGGAAGATTTCAGCTCAGGTAATTTATCCCTGCTGATTCCGACTATCTTCAGAAGTCTTTCGCAGTATCTGATATTATTTATATCTCTGTTATCGGTAAGCCAGTGGAGGGTTATTGAGTCATGGGTTGCATAGATGTTTCCTGTGAGTTTCATATTGATAAAATCTTTGGGTTCGAGGAATTTGTAGGTGTTATTATAGATTTCTGGTCGCTTATTCTTAAGAAATAGAATATGGGCTATTGAATCTTTTCCCGAATGAGCTGGTATTCCTCCGGTTTTGGTGATCCATTTTATCAGCTTGAATACACCATATCCCTGTATGTTTATTTTGCCGCCAGTAACTTCCCTGATGTATCTTTCGCCTCTTGAATCCATCCAGATTATTGCGTTCATTAATGGTTTTCCAGAATGGTCAATCGGAACGGTACCTGACCATTGAGTCGTACAACTTATTTTATTTATACTTTTAGCTTCAGAAGGATATTCTTTTGCAAGGTATCTTGTATTTTTTACTACCCCTTCCCACCATTCTGCCGGATCCTGTTCGGCACCTCCATCGGGGTGCAGTAGAAGATGGGTTTTGAAAAACTTCCAGCCAATAATTCCTCTTTCTAGCGAGACAAGGGCGGTTTTTACTCCAGAAGTTCCAACATCTATTGTAAGAACAATGTCCTCTCCAGTGGTCATTTTAATCTCTCAACGTGATAATTGGTTTGATTGTAGAATAAAATAAGTTTATAAATAGAACGAGTGTCGAATTTTCTGAAAAATGGAAATCCTGCTGCAAGATAAAACTAAAAATGCTGTAGTGCCGGCGAACTTCGAATGATTTAAATCAATAATTTTAGTTTCACTATGAAAACTTGAAGTTCGCCCTAAATATTTAGTATTTTTTATTTTTCTTAATTCTATACTTCAATGGAAAGTAGCTCAAGGAAAAAATGTAATAGATAAAAATGTAATAAATGATGTAACAGATTTCTGAAAAACCAGGAGTGCATAAACATGAGAGAAGATATTAAAGAGATTTTAAAGAAACAGCGTGATTTTTTTAACAGTGGACGAACCCTCTCAATTGGATTCAGATTGAAATCGTTGAAGAAATTAAGAAGCGTGGTTTTAGAGTATGAGGATCTTATACTGGATGCATTGAAAAAGGATGTGGGGAAAAGTGCTTTTGAAGGATATGTAACTGAAGTCCATCAGGTAAAATCTGAATTGAAGTACCACATCTCGAGATTGAGGAAATGGGCTCGACCTGAAAAGACAAGAATACCACTGCTACATCTTTTCAGTAAGAGCTGTATTACTTCACGTCCATATGGAGTGGTGCTTGTAATTTCCCCGTGGAATTTCCCTTTTAATCTTGCATTTATTCCACTGATTGGGGCTATCTCCGGGGGGAATTGCGTTTTACTTAAACCTTCGAGTTTTTCAGCTGAAACTACCGCCGTTATGAGAAAGATTATAGGTAAATCCTTCATTCCTGAACATGTTACCATGATAGAGGGCGGAAGAGATGTGAATAAAAAAATCCTTGAGTTCAGGTATGATTACATATTCTTTACCGGGGGCAAAGAAACGGGTAGGATTGTAATGGAAAAAGCTTCAAAGTATCTAACCCCCATCACACTTGAACTGGGTGGAAAGTGTCCATGTATAGTAGATGCCGAAGCACATCTGGAGTCGTCTGCAAGAAGAATTGTCTGGGGAAAGTTTTTAAATGTTGGACAGATGTGCCTGGCTCCTGATTACCTTCTGGTTGATAGAAAGATTAAGGATGAGTTTGTTGAGAGGCTCAAACAAACAATTACTAAGTTTTATGGTGAGAATCCCAGAAATAGTCCTGATTATGGGAGAATAATAAATGAAAGACACTTTGATAGAATTGTGGCTCTTCTTGAGGATGTGAAGGTCATCTTTGGCGGGGAGTCGGATCGCAATGAACTTTACATTGCTCCTACCCTGATTAATGAGGTAAGTTTATTGGATAAGATTATGCAGGAAGAGATCTTCGGTCCTCTTCTCCCGATTATCCATTATGAAACTCTGGACGAGGCAGTAGAGATCGTAAAAAAGCTGCCCGTTCCTCTTGCCTGTTACTTTTTCTCGAGGAACAAGAAGAAAAGGGAGTTTATTTTGAGAAATATTGAGGCCGGGGGGATCTGTATCAATGACACGGTTATTCATTTTGATAACAAGTATCTACCTTTCGGTGGTAAAGGAGAAAGCGGTCTTGGGAGATACCATGGCAGGGCTTCTTTTGACACATTCACTTACCGTCAATCTATTATGATAAGGAACAATAAAAGAGAAATTGGCCTCAGATATCCTCCGTTTAAAGATAGATTGAAAGTTCTCAGGAGATTTATTTAAGGCCTTTTCATGCCTTTGCCATAAGCTGTTTGAACTTACCCATGAGAAACCTGAACCATTTCATCTTGCTGCATATTGTAATAACTGTGAGTATAAATATCACGAGACTTATGGGTCTTGTAAAGAATGGTATAAGGCTCCCGTTTGACAGGATCAGGGCTCTCCTTAAGTTTTTGTCTAGTATGTTACCCAGAATAATTCCCAGTACCATGGGAGCCACAGGATATTCCATTTCTCTCATGAGGTAACCAAGAATGCCAAAGAAAATCATGACCCCAACATCGAAATACCTTCCCTGAATGGCATACGAGCCTATAACACACAGTACGAATACCACTGGCATGAGTTTCTGTCTGGGTATAAGGAGTATTCTAACGAGTGCCTTGACAAGTGAAAGACCCAGCACAAACATTGCAAAGGTTGCAAGCATTACCATTGCCACAACCTGGAAAACAAACTCTGGGAACTCCATCATAATCAGTGGACCCGGTCTTACCCCGTGGATGAACATTGCGGCAAGGAGTACAGCCGCTGGTGCAGAACCCGGAATTGCAAGGGATAACACTGGTATCATGGCTCCTGCTACACATGCATTATTCCCGGTTTCTGCTGCGATGAGTCCCTCGACACTTCCCTTTCCAAACTTTTCTTTTTCTTTACTGGAGTTTCTGGCAAAGTCATAGGAGACCCAGGCAGCTATATCCTCTCCAACTCCAGGTACCGCTCCGATAAATGTGCCAATAATCCCCGAGCGTATAATGGTAACCCAGTATCTTTTTATATCGCTGAGCCTGGGTATTACCCTTCCGACCTTTGCTTTTATAACCTCAAGTTTTGTGTATTTCATTACCATTATTATCTCTGCGAAACCGAATGCCCCTACCATGGCGGGGATCAGTGCTATTCCACCTGACATTTTAACACTACCGAACGAAAATCTTATGTATGCATGTATTCCTTCCATGCCAATCATTGCGACAAAAAGTCCGAGAAATCCAGATATCCATCCTTTTAACGGGTCCTTTGGCGCGGTAAGATTTCCACTTATCACGATACCAAAGATTGCAAGCCAGAAGTATTCGTAGGATTGAAACTTGAGGGCAAAATTACCTATCAGGGGAGTAAAGAATGCCAGTAAGATCATGCCAATTATAGAACCGAGAAATGAACCGGTTGTGGCAATACCTATTGCCTGTCCTGCTTTTCCCTGGCGGGCAAGAGGGTAACCATCAACAGCAGTAGCTGCATTGGCGGGTGTGCCGGGTATATTCAGCAGAATTGCACTTCTACTGCCTCCATAAATGGCTCCTATATACATACATATGAGTATTAGGATTGCGTTACTGGAAGCCATTTTGAATGTTAACGTTGTCATCAGAGCAACACCCATTGTTGCGGTGAGCCCTGGTAACATTCCAACTATTATGCCGAGCTGGGTTGCCCAGAAAACATCGAAGATTATTTTCGGTTTCATGAACATCACTATAGCTTCACCAAACATCCTTAAACCTTCGAGCATTTAGACCTCCAGGTCGATAATTACACTGTATTATACCTCTGCTGATTTTATTGTCATGGGAGATTCACCAGAAATGCGTATCTGAAAATAGCTGCAATTACTCCTGATGTAAGAATTGCCTGAACAAAGGCAAACATTGGGGTTTTGTACTGTTTGAAAAAACTTTCCCCACGTCTGTATTCGAACACAAAAACAAATACTAAAACATAGAGAAACGTGGAGAGAAGATAGGGTATTTTACCGAGAAGTCCGACTCCATAAATCAGGCTAAGTGCAATTGTAATGAACATTCGTTTCGTTGAAGGTGATTTAAAAAACTCTTTTATACTACTGCCTGTTATACCAAGGCGGTGCCCCCTCTTGATGATACTTCTTACAAGCATTATGATGCTCATCAAAATGATGGTAGCACCGATAAACCCCGGGACTATCCCCGGTGCAGAGTAAGGATTTGCTCCCATCTCTCTGAATGTGGGCATTTTTGCCGAGAGGTAAACTACAGCACTTCCAAAGAGAATTAGTACGATTGCGCTGACGAAATCCGCCTTGGGCATCTTCGCTTCTTCCATCTTTAAGTCTCCCGCACTGGTGTGCTTTTTTGTCAGAAGATCATCCCTTTTTGAACTGGGTAATTATCTGTTCAGAAAATTCTGTACTGATACAAATAGAGGGTACCCTCAGGCACCCTCTATTTTTTGATTTTTTAATTAAGGTCTTGGGATTCCAATTTCTTCAGGATTTATTACTGCCTGACCGGCATCATACTTTAACCATGCATCTATCTGAACCATTGGAAATGCTTTGCGGTAGGCTTCATCACCCCAGCTTGGATCAAATACCGCTCCTCTTTCTGAAGCAAAATCTTTTATTTTCTGGGATTTTTTAATTACCGTATCCCAAAGGTTTCCAAGGGTAGAAATGACCTCGTCAGGTACCCCTTTGGGAACAAAAATTCCGAAATAGATAGGAGCAACCTTGAAATCCGGAATCCATTTTGTGATTGGTGGTATGGTACCGTAGTCTTTCAACTCAAGTGGTTTTTCGGTCAGTACTGCCAATGCCCTGAGTTTGCCTGCCCTTAACATGTCCACTTCCTCTACCGAAAGCTGAGTTACAACCTCAGTTTCTCCTGCAACGCATGCGATTACAGCGGGGTTTCCTCCATCATAGGTTACATGCTTGTATTCAATTCCTGCATACTTTTTGATAAGCTCTATTGCCGTATGCCCGGCACTGTTTACACCTGCCGTGGCTACTGTAATCTGGCCTGGTTTTTCTTTGAAAGCCTTGAGAAGATCATCAAAAGTTTTGTACGGAGTGTTTACATTAACCGCAACAACCTGTGCCATAGCTACATTGAGGAAAAGATGCCAGTCATCGAGAGTTGTGTCCAAAAGCCCCTGAACCTTATAGGTACCGAGGTCTTTTACAGCCCCTGCTGTCCATGTATACCCATCCCTCGGCGCATCCAAACAGCTCTTTGTACCGACTGAGCCAGAGGCACCTGGCTGGTTTACAATTACGATTTTCTGTCCCAGAGGTCCCTCAAGCTCTCCAGCTGTTACCCTTGTTGACTGATCTGTAGAACCACCTGCTGCCCATGGAACTATAATCGTTATCGGTTTTTTGGGCTTCCATACTCCCTCAACAGCCTCTTTTTTCTCTGCAAGCGCCATGCTGGCAATAAAGGTAAATGCCAGTACCACTATCAGTATTTTTTTCATTCTAACCTCCTGTTATTTAATTTTGGTGCAGGACGGTGCACGATAATGATATCATAATTTTAAAAAATATGTCAACAATAAA
>CAZFGQ010000045.1:0-22477 GCA_964518675.1 uncultured Spirochaetota bacterium | reverse complement strand
TATTGATTGATTGTTCAGATCGGTGTGAATATTTCTAAGGAATTGTTATCTGATTGTATTTATTATCGAATCTATCTTTAACCAACCTCTGGGCAAGTGGATCCAGTTTAAACATTCCATCGACAACGAACCTGTAAGAATAGGTGCCGGGGAGAAGATCGAGTTCTATCTCCCATATGCCGGCCTTATTTTTTCTCATTGGAGTGGAAAAAGGATTCCAATTGTTAAAATCACCCACAATATATACGTTTTTTGCCCTGGGATCTTTATAATAAAAGATGTATCTATTTTTTTTCTTTATTGGAACAGGGTTTTTTTCGAGAAGAATGATTGGTTTTTGTACTACAAAAATTGAAAGTTCATTTCCATATCGGTCATAAACTGATTTTGGATTTTTTGGATCTTTGAACCATATTCCATCAATGAGATATCTATACCTGTATGTGCCCTGATTTAGCACTACTTTTTTTTCTCCTGTTTCTCTGTAAAGAAAGTAGAATATTCCGTATGCATTTTCGATCATTGGAATTGGTTTTTCCCAGTTATTGAAATCGCCCGATACTCTTACGTCTTTTACTCCTTTATCAGGTGGCTTATAGGTAAAGAGAACGCCTTCTGCCGTTACTTTTGGAGGAGAAGAGTCTTTAATGGTGTATGGATCAAAACCGAATAGATTGAATGCCAGCAATAAATTTAGAATAATGTAAGATGCAAAATAAATTATTGGTTTTCCACTTTTAAAGAACATAGGTTTTCTTTTTTACTGGATATATTTATTCTCAAGCGTTTGCAATATGTTCAATGTCTTTTTTTCCATTATCGTTAAATTTCAGAGCATCTTAACATTAAAACAGTTAAGATGCTCTCGATTGGTTTGATTTGTGCTTATCCTGCGGATTTATATACTGGAACACAGTTTGTTAACCTCAATAGTTAACCTGTTTGGGTATAATTTAATAGTTTAAAAAGGAATTTCTTCTTTTTCAGGTTCTTTTTCTTCTGGACTTTCTCTTTTATCCAGGAATTGAACCTGCCTTCCGGTTATTGATATTTTTGAATGATTTGCCCCATTGTCATCTTTCCATTTGTTTTGTTTGAGTCTCCCGTTTATAATTACCCTTTTTCCTTTTTTGAGATATTCTCCGCATAGTTCCGCGAGCTTTGAGAAGGTGCTGATTTCAAAAAAATTTACTTCTTCCTGAAGTTCATCGTCTTTGTAGTATGAGTAATTATTGGCAATGTAAAACTTACATATCGCTGTGCCGTCCTGAGTGTACCTCATTTCAGGATCATCAACAAGCCTACCTTCTACTACTGCTAGATTAAAGTTTTTCATCCGTTTCTCCTTTAAAAGAATTTTATATTAATTTAACAAAGAAAGGTGGATTTTTGTTTCAACTTAAATAAAAATTTTTTTAACAAATTATTGTTTTAGGTGGGGATTCTTTAGAAAATTGATGGATATACAATCTAAGTATTTGTTTTTATTGGTGAGTTTTACTTTATCTTTGATACCTGATTTTAGCTTATTTAAGGTTTAGTTCTTCGAAAACCCTTTTGTATATACTGAAATATTCGGATTTAGCAAATTCCTTGATTTTTTCTTCTGGTAGATCCCCCAGAAGACCGTCCATATATTTTAATACCTTTGTAATGTCTTCATAAAGTGGCTTGTCGATCTTTATAACGTCTTCTTCAATTTTTACAGGTTCAGGAACCTCTTCTTTTTCAATCCCCGCTTCCAGTTCTTCAGGTTCAGGAAGGGGTTTTTCTTCCTCCGGTTTCATTTCTTCAAGTTCTGCCCCAGAGAGAGCAACAACTTCTTCTTCTTCGACTTCCTCCTCTTCCTGTAACTCAAGATCCTTGTTCAGGATCTCTTCCTCTTCGGGTGTAAGCTGAACTTCACCGGTTATCTCTTCCTGTTCTGTGGAGACTGTTTCAGCCTCTTCAGCTTTTGTTTCTTCTTTTATTTCTTCTATTTCTTCTTTGGATTCTTCTTTGGAAGTTTCAGACACGGATAGTTCTTCAATGCCAGCCTGTTTAAATGATTCTTCGGCTTCCAGAGTTTCAGCTTCTTTCTCCTGGGTTTCTGGTTCTTTGATTTCCTCCTCTTCAAGTTCCTTTTCGAGTTCTTCCAGATTAACGTCTGACTTAACTGTATCCAGATAGGAATCAAGATCAAGATCTTCATCAAGGCTGGCCTCGAGCTTCATTCCTTCCGTATCTATTCCTTCAAGCTCTTTTTCAAGATCCTCGAGGGATTCTCCTTCCTCAATTTCACCCTCCAATTCTTTTGTATATGTATCAAATTCGCTTTCTTCAAGTTCAATTTCTTCAAGGTCTTCAGGAGTTAATTGGTCAACTTCTTCGGATATGTCAAACTCCTCTTCCTCTTCAAGTGAAAGTTCTTCTTTTTCTGGCTCTTCAGGTTTAGATTCTGGAGGTTGACTTTCTTCTTGTTTTTCCTTTTGTTCTTCCGCTGTGGTTTCCTGGATTATTTCGGCTTCTGAGAGAATATCGTCAAGCTCCTCTCTCGAGAGAGCTATAGTTTCGTCTTCATTTTCGCTATCGAACGGGGTTTCATTTTTTTCTTTTTCGTTACTCATTTAAAAAAACCTCCCTTTTTGGGAATTGATAAGCTATAAATATTATACAATATAAAAAGAAAAAATCAAAAAAAATTATACAGTTTTAATGGGCAAAACTTTCTAGTAATTAAATAGGGTAAAATAAAAAATTTTTAAAAGCAAATCTGTCTTTTTATTATTTCTATATGTTTTTCTTTAATATCAATTATTTGGAGTAGGTCGCCGAATGAATGAATTTCCCCATTTGATTCACGATACATTATAATTCTTATGGCATTATTTCTGCCCATATATTTAATGTTCATTAACTGGGCAAAGTTTGCCTTATTTATATTTGTTATGTCGTTTTTATACCTGGATACGTTCTCTCTATATTTATCGGAATTTTCACTTTTTATATATAATTCTATATTGTTGATAAAATAGTTGAAGGGTATGATACGATAAGCAGGTTTCATAAGAACACCAACAGCCAAAATTAAAATAAAAATGATTATCAGTTTTAGTTTCTTTTTCAAGGAATTAACCTGTCGTAATTAAAAAATTTTTTTCTTGATTTTAGATTTTCTTTATATGAATATTATTCTTATAGATTAAAAATAATAATTCCTGGGAGAAGTAAAAAGCATAGAAATAAATGAATAATAACCATAAAATACCTGCTCTGGTTCTGGGTGTTACCGAAAAAAAGGAGGATTATTTCAAGAGCCTTGATAGCCTCGAAGAACTAAGCCTTCTCGGAGATACCGCAGGATATGAAACAGTTTTGAAGATTATTCACAACCGTAGAAGGATTGACCCCGCTTATTACATTGGAGAGGGAAAAGCAAGAGAAATCAAAAAATTGATTGCAGAAAGAAAGGTTGAAGCGATACTTCTTGATTTTGAACTTACTCCTGTACAGCTGAGAAATCTTGAAAATTTGTTAAAGAGCAGAGTCATTTCAAGGACTGAATTAATTCTGAATATTTTTGAAAAAAGGGCCAAGACAAAAGAGGCAAAACTTCAGGTGGAGTTGGCTTCCCTGACTTATACATTGCCAAGGCTCAGAAGGATGTGGACTCATCTGAACAGAATGGATGGAATGATCGGGACAAGGGGACCTGGCGAAAAGCAGCTTGAGATTGACAGGAGAAGGGCACTCCAGAGGATTAGCAGAATTAAGAAGCAGCTTGAGCATGTTAAAACGCATCGAGAGGTTATACGGAAAAAAAGAAAATCAATGAACAGAGTAGCGCTTGTTGGTTACACAAATGCGGGTAAATCTTCTCTACTTAACAGATTATCCCATTCTGCCCTTTTTACCGAGAACAGACTTTTTGCAACTCTTGATCCAGCCACTAGAGAGGTATGGGTGGGTAATGGGCAAAAGGTTCTTATAACAGATACAGTGGGTTTTATAAGGAGACTTCCCCATACGCTTATAGCCTCTTTCAGAGCTACCCTTGAGGAAGTCAGGGAATCAGAGCTATTACTCCATGTGGTGGACATATCAAGAGATGATATTGTTGAAAAGATAGAAGCGGTTAAGGATGTGCTGGAGGAGATATCAGCAGATAAATTGCCCGTGCTTTATGTATTCAACAAGATAGACCTTTTGAAAAGCAGAAATGTTAAAGGATCGATTCTTTCTCGTTTTCCAGATCATGTGTGTGTGTCTGCAAAAACCGGAGAGGGAATCGATGATTTAAAAAAGGCACTCCTCAATTTCTTTACGCCTGTTAAGAAAGCAAACGTTCTTGGCTGACCATTGTGTTTTATATCACCTCTGTTATGTGATTTTTTCCATCACTCCCAAGATTTTTGGGATATAGGTTTTTCGGGGTGCAAATGGTTCCGGGGGTTAGTTTTTTTACAATCGATTTCTTTATTATATTCGATGTTTTTTAATTTTTTGCCAGAGAGATTCATTTGGATATTATTATTTTTAATTCAAAAATAATAATTGATTATGCTAAAAGAATCGCAAGAATATTTCTCGCGTTTTCTAGAAACACTTTGACTCTCTCCGAGTTTATTGCTCTGGGTTTGGTTACAAGTACAATTTTATTTTTAAGCGCAACGAGGTTTATTGATTTCTCTCCTTCTGCATTTTCTCTTACAGTGCCTTTCAGTGTATCTATATTATTTGTTGTTATTTATATTAAAATTAAGAAAAATGGAATTATTAATTCCAATCTATTTCTATTTTTATCCATCCTGGCTTTTGGATTTGTTAATTGTATGCTCTATTACTCTGAACCTGATGAAATTAGAAACATTTCATTAACCGATGGGGTATTGATAAAGCATGAGGGATATGGAGTTGTAAAAAAGAGATATATCACGGGAAGAGGAAAGCTAGTTGGAATAGCTAAAGAGGGAAGGGTTGTTAAAAGGTTCTTCAATAGAAATGTTATTTACAACCTTCCACTAATGGCCTATCATGTTAAGCCCGGTGCAGTAACATTATCCTCTGGATATATCAGTCCGCTTGGAGCCTCTGATAGATCGGTGAAAGAAAATCATTCAGGCTTTAGAAATTATTTGTTATCAACGAACACTGTTGGGTTTTTCTATGGTTATTCAAAAAAAACTAAAATATATAGAAATCCATCTTATTTTAGAAACTTGAGTCTAGAGGCAAAGGTTTATATACACAGAGTTTTTGAGAATCTTTTACCCTGGCCGCAGAGCAGTTTTTGTGAGGCTTTAATTACGGGTAATCGCGAAGTTATTCCAGCATTTTTATCCATGGTATTTAAGAATAGCGGAACCATTCATATCCTAGCAGTTTCGGGTCTTCATGTGGGGATTCTGCTTGGTTTGCTTACACTATTATTAAGGTTATTTTCTGTTAATATTCGCGTGAGTCTTACAGTGGGGATTATTTTCATCAGCTTGTATGCAGCTTTTATAGGAAACAGGGTTTCAGTGCAGCGCGCTTCTCTCATGGGTATACTTGGAATTATAGGCTTTATACTGGATAGAGATAGGAATTTTTTAAACATACTTTCACTTTCTTTTGTTGTCCTTTGGATATTCAATCCCTTTTTCGTTTACAATCCAGGGTTTTTACTCTCATTTTCAAGTGTACTGGGTATAGTACTTTTTGCCCCATATATTCAGAGGTTTTTTAAAAGATTTTTAAATCAATATATCTCAGGTCTTCTATCCTCTACTCTATCAGTACAGGTTTTTATCATGCCTGTGATGTTTTATTTTTTTGGTGAATATGCCATCTCCAATGTTATTGCAAATCTGTTTTTGATTCCACTTGTGGGGTTGAACCTTGGACTTGAGATTCTTGTTCTGGCTGTATATCCAATTTCAATTGTATTGGCGGGAATAATCTCGGAAGTCGTAACACTGATAGTAACAATTATTATTTATATCTCCTACTTTTTTTCAGGGTTTCCACTTATAAGAATTATGTTTTTCCCCGGATTTGCTCTGATTACTTATTTTGCTTCGATTTTGAGCATAACGGCATGTTTCAGGGCAAATGCTTTCTACAGAAAGATAACAGATAATGGTTAAAGAATATAAATTGATGTTTATTATCCCACCTTTGAGTAATACTTATCCACAACATTGGCGCATCTGTCGCATAATTCAGGGTATTTCCTGTTTAAACCGATGCTGTAGTCATATTTCCAGCACCTCGGGCATTTTTTTGCCCTTGATTTTTCAACAACGACATTTACTCCGGTTTCATTTTTAATGCTGTCATCCTTGTATAGTTCGACTGATGAAACAACAAATAATGGAGCCAATTCTTCTTCGTTTTTCTTTAAGAGTGAATAGGTATCATCTGCAGCACTTATTTTAACCTCTGTTTCCAGCGAATGTCCTATTATCTTCTTGTTACGGAGTTCTTCGATATGTTTTAATACCTCTCTTCTCACATCTATTAGCTTTTCCCATTCTTCATCGAGTTTGTGGTTGATGAACTTTTCTTCCGGAGCAGGAAAGTCTAGTAAGTGAACGCTTTCTTCATGTTGTATCCCCTTGGGTTCGAGCACTTCTTTGACAAGGCATTGATAGGCTTCCTCGGCTGTGAAGGCCAGTACAGGTGCAAGGAAGGCAAGCATTTTGAGCAGGGTTTTATATATGGTATACTGTGCAGTCCGCCGTTCCTCCGTAGGCCCCGAGCAGTAGAGCCTGTCTTTAACTATGTCCAGATACAGGGCGCTTAATTCAACATTACAAAAGTTCACAATAGCTTTTATCCCCGCATAGAATTGCCAGTTTTCATAGGCCTTTCCAACTTCTTTGGTCAGTTCCTGGAGTCTATGAAGTAACCATTTGTCAAGAGCTTCAAGGCTTTCATATTCAGGTTCTTTTTCTGCCGGATTGAATCCGCTGAGGTTTCCCAGCATAAATCTTATTGTATTCCTTATTTTTCTGTAGCTGTCTACGAGTTGTTTGATGATTTCTTCGGAGATCCTCACATCCACTGAATAATCGGATGAAACGGCCCACAATCTGATTATGTCTGCTCCATATTTGTTTATCACATCCTCGGGAGCTATTGTATTGCCAAGGGATTTGCTCATTTTCTTGCCTTCACCATCAACAGTAAATCCATGGGTGAGCACAATCTTATATGGAGCTTTTCCCCTCGCCGCAACCGCCGTTAGCAGTGATGATTGAAACCATCCTCTATGTTGATCTGATCCCTCGATATAGAGATCTGCAGGCCAGCGAAGTTCCTTTCTCGTTTCAAGCACCGCAGCGTGAGAAGTTCCTGAATCAAACCATACATCCATTATATCTTTTTCTTTCCTGAAGCTATTACCACCGCAGTGTGGACATTTGAAGCCCTCAGGGAGAATCTCATTTGGAGACTTAAGAAACCAGGAATCAGATCCTCCCCTGGAAAATAGCTCTATCACAGCCTTAAGGGATTCGTCTGTTATTATTTCTTTTCCACAATCATTACAATAAAATATTGGAAGAGGAACTCCCCATACTCTCTGTCTTGAAATACACCAATCATGCCTGTTTTCAACCATAGATTTGATTCTATTAATACTGCTTTCCGGTATCCATTTTACACTCTCTATTGCTTTCAGTGCCTCTTCCCTGAATCCATCTATTGAGGTAAACCATTGTTCAGTTGCCCTGAAAATAACTGGATTTTTGCACCTCCAGCAGTGTGGATAACTGTGTGTTAGTTTTCCAACACCCAGGAGAACACCGAGCTGGCGCAATTTCTCGATTATTAAATCATTCGCATCGTCGCACTTTACAGATTCGAGCCACGGTACTTCACGCGTAAACCTTCCATAATCATCTAGTGGTGAAATAATGGGAAGATTGTATTTTACCCCGGTTTCATAGTCTTCCAGACCATGCCCCGGAGCAGTATGTACTGCACCTGTACCGGTATCCAGTGTTACATATTCAGCAAAAACTATCGGGGAATCGCGATCGATAAATGGATGCTTCAGGACAACTCCTTCGAACTCCCTTCCTCTGAGAATTTTGATCTCATCTTCTATCTCAACTCCAGTATTACTGGAGAAGTCATTTAGTAATTCGGTTGCAACAACGTATTTTTTACCGTTCGACTTAAATATGGAGTATTCAGCATCGGGGTGGAGAGCCACTCCCGTATTACCAGGTAGTGTCCATGGTGTTGTTGTCCAGATTACGAAGTAAGCATCTTTCAGTTCCTGGATGACCTCACTTCCTTCTTTAACCTTAAATGCCACATATATTGAAGGTGATTCATGGTCATGGTATTCTACCTCAGCATCTGCCAGGGCCGTTACACAAGATGTGCACCAGTAGACCGGTTTAAGCCCTTTGTATATGTATCCTTTTTTGGCCATTTCCCCAAATATTTCAATCTGTTTTGCTTCATATTCGGGTGTATATGTAATATATGGATTGTCCCAATCACCCCAGACTCCTAGCCTTTTGAATTGCTCTGTCATGGTGTGGATATATTTAGTTGTAAATTCCTTACATTTTTTTCTGAACTCCACAGGGGGAAGCTCTTCCCTCTTAATTTTATATGCTTTTATGACTTCTGTTTCTATTGGAAGCCCGTGAGTATCCCACCCGGGAACATATGGGCATCTGTATCCGACCATGCTTTTGTATTTTACGATAAAATCTTTTAGGACCTTGTTGTAGGCTGTTCCGATGTGGATTTTCCCGTTTGCATATGGTGGACCGTCATGGAGGACAAATAGAGGAGCATCCTTCCTTTTTTCGATAACTTTCCAGTATGTCTTTTTTTCCTCCCACTCCTTGAGGATTAAAGGTTCTTTTTTTGAAAGTCCTGCCTTCATGGGAAAAGAAGTTTTTGGTAAAAAAAGTGTTTCATCGTATGACATATTCCCAACCCCGACTTTATTTGTCGTATTTGTAAGATTTTTGATTATGGATTGACAGTTTGAATTGATTGCTCTGTGTCAATCCAATCAAATCCGATACAAGCGAGAAAGATGTAAGTCTTTAAATATCGAATAATAATTAAACTCTAATCTATGGTCAAATATAAAAAATTTTGTATATTCTTCAAACTAATTTGTTTATGATTCCTGGTTTTAAGAAGGATAATGTGATTTATTTTTAAAAACCTATAAGTCGTTTTAATATTCAGTTCATTATTCAACGAATATGGATGTATATTATGGAGAACAATCCCCGGTTAATTATTTGTCTTTATTTTTAGTGCCATTGGGCGAAATCAATACTTTATAAACCCTTTCGGGTAGTGAACAGGAGAATATGGATATATTGCATATTTTTTTAAGGCTATAAAAAAACTAGAGAACTTTAAGGAGGTTTCTGCAGATGGCTAACTCTTACGATTATGATTTACTGGTAATTGGTGGGGGACCAGGTGGGTATGTTGGAGCAATAAGAGCTTCGCAGCTGGGTTTGAAAACATGCGTTGTCGAAAAAGATAGGCTGGGGGGTGTTTGCCTGAATATAGGATGTATTCCCTCCAAGGCACTTATCCATCAGGCTGAAATTTTTAATGGTCTTAAAGAGCTGGAGAAGATGGGGGTAAAAGTTGATTTATCCAGTTTTGATTACAGAAATGTGTATCTCAAGTCAAGAAAAGCGGCGGATATGCTATCCAAGGGCGTTACATACCTTCTCAGGAAAAATAAGATAGATGTTGTATCCGGCAAAGGCAGGCTCCTTAGACCGGATAGTGTGGAGATTGATGGGAAGGAGAGGATAAGAGCAAAGAATATAATTATTGCTACAGGATCGAGGCCTCGTGAAATTAAGGGATTTGAATTTGATGGGGACAAAGTTTTGTCATCCAATGATGCACTTCTCATGGAAGAGCTCCCGGAGAGCATAATCATACTTGGGGGAGGATTTATAGGAGTTGAGTTTGCCCATATTTTAAGCAGTTTTGGCGTTGAGGTTACGATTGTAGAGCTGCTTGACAGGCTTTTGCCACTTGAGGACGAGGATAGTTCTTCTGTTCTGGTAAGGGCATTCAAACGAAAAAGGATTAATGTGTTGACTTCTACTAAGGCTAAAGCCCTTAAGAAGGGAAAAGATGGTATAAAACTTTTTGTGGAGGATAGTAAGGGTAATGAGAAAGAGCTTGAAGCTGAAAAGATACTTGTTGTTGTTGGCCGGGCAACCAATATTGAGGATATAGGACTTGAGGATGCCGGTATAAGAGTTGACAGAGGGTTTGTCCTGGTGGGCGATTATTATCAGACGGATGCCCCGGGGGTATATGCTATAGGTGATGTGGTTCCCACCCCTCAGCTTGCACATGTAGCTTCAAAGGAAGGAGAGATTGTTGCTGAATACATTGCTGGCAAAAATCCTCTGAAAAAAGTAGATCCCATGTTAGTTCCGTCAGCTGTTTACTGTGAACCTCAGGTTGCCTCTTTTGGTTATAAGGAGTATCAGCTTAAGGAGAATGGGATAAAGTACGAGAAGGCGATGTTTCCATACAGGGGTGTCGGGAAATCTGTGGCTGTTGAGAAATCAGATGGGCATGTAAAAATCCTTTTTAATCCCGATACCAGAGAGATTCTTGGTGCTTCTATTGTAGGAACTGATGCTACAGAAATAATTCACGAGTTACTTCTTGCAAAAAAGGCTAAATTGCTTCCGTCGGATATTGCCGAGATGATCCATGCCCATCCCACGATCTCAGAGGCAATTATGGAGTCAGCCAGAGCTACAGAAGGATGGGCAATACACATCTGATTTTTATTAATCCGCGAAATTATTCTGGTGGCCAGAGGTTCTCAGAATAAGCAAAGATAGTTTTTGACCCGAATTTATAAGTCAGGGAGCTATGATTTTTCTTCTGATTCTCTGGCTACCACCATATAGCCCTCTACTTTCCAGGTTAAAGTATTTCTTGTATGAAGCTGAAAAAGTTGAACTTGATTGTAAATCTATTTTCCCAGTTAATACATCCAGTACTTCATTATATCCATTAATTTCAACAATATCATACTTTATTAATTCCAGATAACTCAGATTGTTTGGGTCAAACCAGTCTGTTATTTCCTGTGGGAGTTGTGGTATTGTTAATGGGTTTGAGGATGGATCTGCATATATAAACCATTCAAATATTGTGGATTGGTCATTACTGTATTCGTTATGGATAAGCCAGAGGATAGTTGCATCAATCGAAGGATGATTGCCCGTAGTTGTCCAGTTGCAGGATCTTCCAGCCGGGTCATACTCAATACTTTCAACCCTGTATTCTGGTATGTCAAAGTAGATCTGCCCCTGTGGCATTGAATAATACATATCTGTAATCATAAAATCTCTACTTTCTGAGTTGGGTATTACTTCTTCTTCACCTAAAGCGTATGCCTCAAATGAATCTCCCGGGTTCGTTGAAAGAGGAAATTGATCAAGGACCTGAAAGGTATCGGAATACACCTGAGGATTAAAAAATTTATCTCCTAGAAAAAAATAAACTCCTTTTCTATATGCATCCATTCCAACGAAATCAACGAGAGTTGTAGAATTGAAAGATAAAGTAGTGGGTGTAAAGTCTAAAGGTATATTATATATGCTATTGTTAACCGGGTCCAGATCGGTTAAAAACCCATAATTTGTGGTATTGTAGGTTGAATCCTCTACAGTTGCTAAGAGTGTTAGTTTTCCGTCATCCTGCAGAGAGCAATCATGGATGTCGATGTTGCCATGGTACCCCGATATATCTGTGGAATAACTATCAACAGGTTGTATGTAAGTCTCCGAGAAATCCGGTGGTAGATTGCTCAGCTGTACATTAATACTTGCAAGTGGCTCATTGGAACATCCGGGATAATAGTAGTATGTTAGTTCTCCCACCGGTACATTTTGTATGGTTTCAATACCCCTGTAAATATCTGTCCCGCCAATGGTTTCATAGGCGAAACTTATGTCAATGTAGTTGAGGTTGATATTACCGAAGTCTGCGATCCCATCTGTTCCTGTAATGGTTGTTCCTTCAAGCCCTTTAGATTCCGGCGTTGTTATAAAAACCAGAATACCTGATAAAGGAGTTCTGGCCACCGGGTCGCTTAGTACAGTGATCTTAAGATTCTTTCCTTCTTCTTCGTTTTTGCCAAATAGCCCCTGAATGAAAGAACAGGAAGAAATTGGAAGAATGATTGAAGTAATAAGTATGGGGAACAGTATTTTATACAATTTTCTCTTCATGATAACCTTCTCCTTTAGGGAATTAGATAATTTTCACGAAGCGGGTTGCTCCATGATTGATTTATATAGTAAACATTTATCAATCCGAGAGGGGTGATAAATGATTGGTTTCTTAGATTAATTGGCCATTTGTTGATTAGAAGGGTGATGCTAGCTTAATTGCCAATTAAGGTTTTCTACACCATTGATTTATAAATCAAAAAATCACTGGTGGGTTATCAGCATGAACTTTTTGATGAATATAAGATATCACATTTTAAAATTAATACAAGTATTAAAATAATTATTTTTTGTTATTTTAATAACATTTTTTGAGTTACAATGTCATGTATTATTCTTATCCGGAGGATAGTTAATTTTTATGATGGATCGATCGATTTAACATTGGTATTCAGGTTTCTCTTTTAAAAATACTTCTCGTGACAATAGAACCTATGACTATAACCGCCCCCAGGAGTGCCCATCTTCCTGGTTTTTCGCCAACAAAGAGATAAACCCATATGGGATTGAGGATTGGCTCCAGGGTTGAGATAAGAATTGCTTCGAGAGCTGAAATGTATGTTATACCCCTCGAATAGAATACCATAGCAATACCCATCTGAAGAATGCCCAGTGTTAGTAAGAACAACCAGTCTCTAACAGAGGGGATGTTACTGAAGTAAAATGGTAAGCATATAATGAAAGCCAATATGTTACCGAGGAATGCCGAGTTTATAGGAGATTCATCCTTCATTTTTCGCATCAATAAATAAAACCATCCAAAGGTTATACCACTGATGAATGCCACAATGTTTCCCAGATATCCTCCGGGTGAGAGCCTATCGAGAAAGAAAAGTATGATTCCTGTCAGCACAATTAGTATTGAGATCCAGTCTAAAAGTGTCGTTTTTTCTTTTAAAATGAGACCACCAAATATTGCAGGGTATATAGGTGCGGTATACTGGATGATTATCGCGTTTGCAGCGGTGGTGAGTTTTGTTGCCACAACGAATAGTATTACGGTGACTGCGAAACATATTATGGCAAAGATCTTTGTAGAACTGAAACAGAAAAGTTCACTTTTTTTGTCCAGAAATATAAACAGTATCATCGATGCTATCCCGCTTCGTATGCCTGCTATTCCAAATGGGTTCCAATTAATAAGTTTTACAAGAAATCCACTGGTACTCCAGAAAATAGCGGTTAGCAAGAATAAAATGATCCCTTTCGATCTTGTTTTCATTTTTTTACCTAAAATTCCATTCCTGTAATGAAACCACAGATTATGTCCATCCCTGAAGAATGTCCTGTTTTTGCAAGTGGGGATATGTATTTTTGCAAGTTAATTTTAGACCCGTTCATCAGCCATTCTAACATGAGTTTTATTTTTAATGGGACTCTATAATCAGAGATAAGCTTTAAATGAAAATCCATAAAGTCATTACCATAATATGCTATTTTTATTATCTGTTTTTTCAGCTCTTCATATTTTCGCGCGAACAGGTTGCTGGGTAGGACATTTTTCTGGTGTGAAATTCCCAGTTTTATTCTTAGGTTTATTGCCAGAACAAGCCCCATGATGAAATCGTCTCCGGATGGCGTAAAGCCAATCCCCACGCCTCTGAGTAATCTGACAGCTTTCAGTATTTTTCTCTTATGGATCTGGTCAAATACCTCAATAACTCTTTTTCTCAGGGTTTTTTCCAGAGAAGTTAACCCCCTGTAAGCAGTTTCCTGTTGCTGGTTTTTAGTGGGAGGAGGTAATTCCTCACAGGTGTTATTTGTATTTTCTCTCTGGCAGGAGCTGAACATCGGGAGTCTATCCGTCTTTTCCTGGATTGGGGATTTGTTCATGTTTTCAGTATAACAAAAACTACTATCATTGACAAACGGCAAAAAAATTGAGTTTCTTATACGAAAATTAATTAAGAACTTTTTCAGAAGCTCAAGGTTTTTTATCAGCTGCTTTATGCTTTTATTATTATTTGTATCTTCATTAACTGGAAAAGTTGAATCGTAGATATTGAACTTTGAGAAATTGTAAATGCCTGTGGTGAGTATTATAGCCGTGTCCGTAAGTATAATTCTACCTATAATTTTTTCTTCTATTTTGTCTATTAAGATATTCACCGGGCCCAATTCGTATTTTTTTGTGACCACACTTAGATAACTATTTCTTTCTAGATGTTTGAAGTTTAAGGATTTCTGGAAGGTATGAATGGGGATATAGCATCCACGTGGTAGCTCATGATAGACTAAATCTCCTGCAGAAAGTATCCTTATCATTTTTCTTATTAATGCTGGTTAATCAATGCTGGGCACCGAGTTGCTTTGAGATCTGCGAAGCAGCTTCTTTTACGAGTTTGCCGTATTCGTGCATCTGTTTCTCATCCCTGACTCTGCTTTTCAGTGCACCAATGGCACAGGAGGCGATTACCCTGTTGTGAATATCAAATATTGGGGCTCCAGCTACAACTATATCTCTGTCGTACTCGCCGGAGCTTAACCCATACCCTCTTGCTCGGGTTTCCTCGAGTACCTTCAGCAGCATTTCTTTATCCGTTATTGTGTTCTCGGTATATCGCTTCAAAGGATGTTTACTTAGTAGTTCTTCAAGGTCTTTCTCTGCGAGGAAGGCAAGAATGGCTTTCCCGGCACCGGAGCAATATGCTGGAACTGCTTTTCCAACTGTGACATTTATATGAACATCATAGTAGCTTGGTTCCCAGTCAATAATGAGAATATTCATTTCCCTCAGAATTGACAGAAAACTCGACTCTCCAGTCCTATCACGAAGTTCAAGAAGATATGGTCTACATATGTTGATCAGGTTCATTTTCCTCAGTACATTCCCTGCCATTTCCACTATCTTCAGGGATAGCCTGTATTTTTTGTTATCTGGATGCTGCAAAACAAATCCCCATTTCTGAAAAGCCTGCATTATCCTGTATACAGTAGATCTGTTCAGTCCTGAAAGTTCTACAAGTTCCTTTAATGAGAGTTCTTCTTTTTCATAGAAATAGGAGAGCAGGTTAAATGCTTTGTCAAGCACCTTAATTCCGTAGTCTTTCAATTTATCCATCTCCGTTCAGAGTCAATATCATGGGGAATTAAGTTATGTACCCCTCTTATCTATGACAGTTTAATTTTATAGCCAGCAAAGGGTAAATAAATATAACGAACATTTAATTATAATTTTTCAAAAATAAATCCGTAAACATCCTCGTCTATCTTCTCTCTAACAAGTCCGACCCTGGCCACCACATCCATTCCCGTTTTGGGATGTTCAACGGAAAGTCTTCCTGTAGCCCTCAGACCATTTTCCAGCTCCACGATTCCGAACAAAAGGTATCTCTGGTTGAATCCTTTCGGCAGATTGTAGAGTTTTGTCCAGGTTAGCAACTTCCCTTTCAAACCTCCGAGGCTTACTTTTTCCCACTCGGAGAAAAATGCTCCGGATGGATCCCGCCTTGAGTGACATTTTTTGCATACCATTGGTGCTGGATAGTAAAGGGTTCCGCATCCAGGACATCTTCTGGCAAATACATCCTTTTCCTGTGGATAGTAAACAGAGAAATCTATCATAATAACCACTCCTCTTCGATTATTGAGCCGTATGTTGGCCTAATAGTTTTAATGTTGATTATCCTTTGGAGCATATAATCGTTACAACATTATTTCCAAATCCACCAAAATTTACCGCAAGTCCATGTTTTGGATTTTTTACCTGCCTTCCCTCCTCGGCCTCGCCTCTGAGCTGTTTTACAAGCTCGTGAACCTGAGAGACTCCCGTAGCACCCAGTGGGTGACCTTTTGCTTTCAGGCCTCCTGATGTATTTAATGGGAGCCTGCCATTTATCCTCGTTTCGCCCCTTCTTATTGCTTCTTTTGCTTTACCCCTGTTGAAGAATCCTATTTCTTCACTGATTGCAACTTCAAGTATTACGAAAGCATCATGAAGTTCGGCAAAGGAGATATCTCCGGGTTTAAGACCTGCCATTTTGAAGGCCATTTCGGCACTTTTTCTTACCGCTTTTAATTCCAGTGGATTCTCCCTCTGGTGAATGCAATGGGTATCTGTTGCTGAACCCACACCGACTATATATACAGGCGCTTTTTGGGTGAAATATTTCATTTTTGGAGAATCAGCAGCGCACATAATGATACTGGCAGCTCCATCAGAAACAGGACACATTCCGTAGAGTCTCAGTGGTTCTGCGATCGGATTATTTACTACATCCGCATCTGGGCTTTCAAAAATTCCTTCCAGTGTACATGGAACTTTTACATGGGCGTATGGATTTTTGGAGCCATTTTCGTGGTCTTTCACCGCAATTAAGGCAAGATCTTTTTCGGTTAGGTCGTATTTCTCCATGTACATCCGTGTATACATCCCGCCAAATGCGGGAAGGGTTAAACCGTAGTTGTATTCTGCTTCGGGGTGAAGAAGGGTGGCCACAAAATCCGTTGCTTCCCAACCGGTTACCCCTCTCATGACCTCCCCTCCTGTAACCATTACTACATCCACAAATCCGCTTGCTATTGCCATGAATCCAATTTTAATTGCGCTACCCCCACTGGCCGGACCATTTTCAACCAGTTCTGCCATGGCGGGCTCGAGTCCAAGTCTGCTTACCAAGGATGAAGCAATACCTGTTTGATGGTTCAGAATACCAGCACCCATATTGGATACTATTACCTGCTCTATAATATCCCTTTTATCAAGGATTCCTGCATCCTCCATGGCATCTAAAGAGGCATAGGCCATTATATCGACGAGGTCAAAATCACTCAGGTTTCCAAATACCGTATGTCCGATTCCTGTAATTGCTATCTTTCTCATTTTTTGCTCCTTTTGTAGCCTGGTATCTGGGGATATTCTTCAGGGGGTTTTAACGGCCTTGAGCCTTCAAGAAGTTTTTCCGGGACCGGACGCTGGCCGCTTACCTTGAGATCTTTAACAGCAAAGTAAAGCTCTCTTGTAAGTACGTACGTTGGAACCCCTCCAAGCTCATGTCTTACCTCTGGGTATAGATGTTCTCTATTTTCAAGCCCATATTCTATCATCCACCTTCTGAAACCGATTGGACTTTCTGCTACTATCCATACCTCGTTCTGTCCCAGGATTTCTATGTGATATTCCATCTTGGCTGCAAAGAGTTGAGCTCCTATTCTTAAACCTCTTTTGATTGTAAGGGTATGGAGACTCATACCTATTTTTTCATCCACAAGCCTGCTGTTTACTATACCTACTATTTCACCATCTATGGCACCCACCAGTACAAACTCATTTGCGACTCTGTGCCTGTACCATCCCAGGATTTCAGCATATACCCTTGCTGCTACAATGTCATAAAAATCTTTTGGAACCCCTACAAGAGGGTGAACGGTTTCAAGCAGTACACCTGTCTCATCTCTTGTGGCCTCCCTGACCACCATTCTTTCACCATTTGCAAGTGTAATAACCTTCGGAGGATACGGCTTAATTGGGATCTCTGGAGGCTTAAGTTTTTGTTCAAGTTCGTTTACTATCATTTTTAGCTCCCATAAATATTCATATTATGAACATTAATTTCATATTATAAACGTATTTTAAATTAAAAGATATTTTAGTCAACAAATTTTTGGGTAAATTGCCCGAAAGAATTAAAAAATTCTTGCAAAACATCCTGTTCATATTAAAATAATTATGTTTATATTATGAACTTTTATTTCATATTATAAACATTTTTAGATTAATTTTGCCTGGAAAAAATTGTTAAATCAGGTTGCGGGAGAAATCATATATGGTTACAAAAAACTTTGTCATAAATAACAGGTACTTCGATTCCATAATGCTGATGTCTTTAAGTAACAGGCTGAGAGAGAAGGTATCGGGTATTGAGGAGGCTGCCGCAATTATGGGTTCGGATGAAAACAAGAAAATTCTTCGGGAGGCAGGACTTTTAGATGAGGAGGGCGAAAGGGCACTGCCTGGAGATCTTATTATTGCTATTAAAGGTAAATCTCAGGAAGCCGTTGAAAGTGGATGGAAGGTTGCCATGGACCTGTTAAGGGGAGAGGCTGAAAAAATTGATGAAAAAAAGGCGGGAGCTTCCCCCAGAACCATAAAGAGTGCATTAAAAGTACTTCCCGATGCAAATCTTGTTTTAATTTCACTACCAGGTGAATATGCCGCCTCTGAGGCCATGGAAGCAATTTCAAGAGGTATGAATGTAATGGTGTTTAGTGATAATGTACCTGTTGAGGAGGAGATTGCGATAAAGAGAGCCGGAGAAAAAAGGGGATTGTTCGTACTCGGGCCTGATTGTGGCACCTCGATTATTAATGGAGTTGCCCTGGGGTTCGCCAATGTTGTGAGGAGAGGTGTTTTTGGTATTGTTGGTGCGGCAGGAACAGGTATTCAGGAATTAGTGTCCCTAATCCACCGAAAAGGATATGGAATCACTCATGCAATTGGGACGGGTGGAAGGGACCTTTCAGAGGAAGTTGGTGGTATAGCTTTTATAAATGCGCTCAGGGTTCTTGGTGACGATTCCAGAACAGAGGTAATTATCCTTCTCTCAAAGCCACCATCACCGGATGTAGCAAGAAGGGTGATTGATGAGGTGATCTCAATTGGGAAGCCAGCGGTAATAGTTTTCCTTGGAAATGAAACCAGTGTTGAAAAAGATATTTCAGGGTACAGTATCCAGTTTGCCCAGAACCTGGAGGAAGCAGTTGAAAGAGGAATCTCGCTCTATGAAAAGAAAGAGTACCGACCATGTGAGTTTACGATGCTTGAAAATGAGGTAAATCAACTTGTCGAGAGGGAGGCAAATAGGATAGGGAGGGGAAGGTTTCTCAGAGGGCTTTTCTCTGGAGGGACACTGGCCGATGAAGCAATATTTATACTGCGGAAAAAGCTTGGTAAAGTGTACTCAAATACAGTGAAGGAAGATGAGTTTTATCTTGAAAACCCCGAGATAAGCAGGGAGCATACCATCATAGATATGGGAGAGGATTATTTTACAAAGGCAAAACCCCATCCAATGATTGATTTTACACTGAGAAAAGAGAGAATTGTGAAAGAGGCATCCTCGGGGGAATGTGGAGTTATTCTATTTGATGTTGTACTTGGATTTGGTGTACACGTGGATCCGGCATCGGAGCTTGCTTCGGCTGTTGAAAAGGCCCGTGAGATAGCGAATAAAGATGGGTGGTACATAAGCTTTGTATGTTCCATTACCGGTACGGATGAGGACCCACAGAACTACTCAGTGCAGAAAAAGAAACTTTTGGATGCCGGTGTGATAGTGATGGATTCAAATGCACAGGCAGCTGCTCTTTGTGGTTATATTCTTGGGGTTGAGAATTAATTATTAACATTTAACCTAAAAAAATTATTGAGTCGATGTTCGGTTTAATTATACCATAATCTTGTGATAATGGGGTTTTGGAATGACTGCAGAGACGCATGGTAGCATGGGGGATTTTTTGAGATCTTCACCAAGAGTTATAAACCTTGGGTTAAGAGGATTTGCAGAGTCAATAGAGAAACAGGGAGCGGAGGTTGTGCATGTGAACTGGAAGCCCCCTGCATCATCCAATCCAGAGGTGTTAAGGGCTCTTAAAAAGATAAACTTCCCCGAGATTAAAGAGAAAATTGAGGAAGCGAATCATAAAGCCATTGAAAGAATAATTAACTCTGATCCTTTTCTCGTGGATATTATGCCTGCGAAAGATGTCATCCCTGACTTCGAAGAAGGGATGCTACTCCATGCAGGTCCTCCGGTTAAATGGGAGAAGATGTGTGGGCCGGTCAGGGGAGCCATCATGGGGGCTCTTGTATATGAGGGTTGGGCAAGAGATATTAAAGAGGCTGAAAAACTTGCATCCTCGGGAAAGATAAGGTTTGATCCCTGTCACCACCACAGAACTGTGGGACCGATGGCCGGTGTTGTTTCACCTTCCATGTACGTGTATGTGGTTGAAAATAGAAAGTTTAAAAACATGGCTTTCTGTACATTGAATGAAGGGCTTGGAAAGGTTTTGAGGTTTGGTGCATATGGTGGTGAAGTTATAAGCAGGCTTAAATGGATGGAAAATGTGCTTGGGCCTGCACTTCAGAAAGCTGTTAGAGCATCCGGTGGTATTTCCATTAAGAATCTTGTGAGCCGGGCATTGCAAATGGGAGATGAGTGCCATAACAGGAATGTGGCCGCAACATCCCTTTTTATAAGAACAATTACTCCATATCTTCTATCAACGGACCTTGATAAAAAATCTATTAAAGAAGTGGTAGAGTTTCTCTCAGGAAATGATCATACATTTCTGAATATCTCCATGGCAGCTGCAAAGGCAAGTACGGACCCGATACTTGGCCTCGAGTATTCCAGCATTGTTTCAGCTATGGCCAGGAATGGAACAGAACTTGGAATCAGAGTTGCAGCTCTTGGTGAAAGGTGGTTTACCGATCAGGCCGGTATTCCGAAAGGGCTTTATTTTCCTGGATTCAGCGAAGTGGATTCCTGCAGGGATCTGGGAGACAGTACTGTAACAGAAGTTTCAGGTGTTGGGGGATTCGCCATGGCTGCAGCTCCTGCCATAGTAAGCTTCGTCGGGGGAAGAGCTTCGGATGCCGTGAGATACACGGAGGAGATGTACGAGATAACGTATGCAGAGCATAGGGATTATAAAATACCGGCCCTGGATTTCAGGGGTACTCCGCTTGGTATGGATATAAGATATATAAACTCTCTGGGTATTTTTCCAATTATAAATACAGGAATAGCTCACAAAGACCCCGGGATAGGACAGATAGGGGCTGGTATACTCCGAGCCCCTCAAAAATGTTTTGAGGATGCCATTGTAGAGTTTGCAAAGTTGTTTTAGAATTTCAGTGAACCACGTAACAACTTATAGATTGAGGAGTTTTGAATGAAAAAAGAAGATTTTTTAAACCTGATGAAAAGGGTCAAGATTTACGATTTAACTGTACCACTCAGTGTTCACACACCGCCATGGCCAAGCTATATGCCTTTACAGATTCAGTACTTTAAAAGGATTGCAGGATGCTTTGGTGGTGGGATGGGTGCAAATGGACAGATTATAAAAACCAGCAACCATGTGGGCACCCATATGGATGGAGAGATACATTTCTATGGGAACGGAAGGGCAATTGGTGAGGTTCCAATAGAAGAATGGGTAGGAGAGGGTGTGGTTGTTGATATTTCCAATGAGGTATCGGATTACAGCATTTACTCTCCTGATATGCTTATGAGCAAGGTTGAGATTAAAAAAGGGGATATTCTCATTATCAATACCGGATACCACAGGTATGACTGGACACACGAGGAGGCAGATGAGGTCAGGTATATGGTTTGCCATCCTGGTCCCAGTCCCGATTTTGACAGATGGTGTGCTGAGATGGAGTTCAAATGGATAGGGGTTGATTGTGGCTCTGCAGATCATCCAATGAATACCATAATAAGGAGGTGGCACCCTGATCATTTTAGGAAAGCCGAAGAAAAGCTTATTAAAGAATACGGTAAAAGATGGGATGAAATGTACCCACAGGATTACTACTACCAGGTGATGCACATCAAACTGTTTCCCAAGAGAATAGTCCATGCAGAATGTCTCGGAGGAGATATCGATATGGTTTCGAACAGAAGGCTATGGATAGGGGCATTTCCCTGGAGGGCAATTGAGATGGAATCTTGTATATGCAGAATTGTAGCCCTTGATGTGGAGTGATCGTGGTTTATTTCTCAATTTGCCCGTTTAATCTGGTAGAAAGATGCGACAAAATATCTCTTGATATAGAATAACAGGAATTTTTTTCCCTATTTCCAGAGTTTATGATGGAAATTATATTAATATTTGTTTATTACTATATTGTTCATATTTCAATAGTGAAAGTTTTTAAACAATAAGATTTTATGATTCTTGTAAATAGATTGTTTTTAGGCTCAGTTAATATATTCATAGTTGATACATCCCTGCAGCTCAGATTATTCGAGGATTATTAAACAGGGCTTTGATAAAATCTGATATTGATTATTTTAGATGGCTGGTTTTACATGCTGGTTAAAGATTAATTTGGTAGGGGGATAGAATGCCATTGCTTCAGGATTTTGTATACCTTAAACCGAAAAGAATGGATGAGCTTCTAAGGTTACTGGATAAGTATCAGGATGGGGGATTTATACTTGCAGGGGGTACAGACCTCATCGTCAGAATGCAGGAAGAATTGGATAATCCTGAAGCGTTAATTGATATTA
>CAZFGQ010000044.1:0-22608 GCA_964518675.1 uncultured Spirochaetota bacterium | reverse complement strand
ACCAGGCTGCGCCATTTCCTTAAATATTTTTACAGGAATATACCTACATTACCCTTTTTACATTTCTACTAATTATTAAAATATATGAATTTATAAGAGTGATATAAATGAAAAAGTTATATTAATTTAAATTATTACCGTGGTGTCTAGCATCGGTGTGTAGCATCTTTGGTTGAATAATTTTATTTAACTTAAAAATTATATTCTGAGATTTTAAGTAGAAAACATTAAAGAATTATGAATATATAGTTAAGTAAATAAATTTCAAATTTTTTTTGACAGGAGTTATAATAATCATATGATAATAAAACAAGATGTTATAAGTAACATAAAATTATAATAAATAATGTTTGATTAAAAAAAATTTTTTAAGGAGGAGGTACTAAAAAATGAAAAGATCAAAAATTGGTCTTTTTACAGTTGCTTCACTTTTGTTGATGGTTTTAATTCTTGTATTTGCAGGTGGCAGTAAAGAAACAAAAAAAGAGGCTGAAAAAACAGTTCCTGTCACAAAAGAAAAAAAAGTAGAACCAGTAAAAGTAGAAAAATTGAAAAAAGAAATTCGTACTAGGGGTCCTCAGGGTCAGATTCCTGTGTGGTATACAGAGATACAACTAACAGAAGAGGATAAAGCTAAAATCGCTTCAAAACACTACAAGGTGGCATATGATCAGGCTACACCTAATAAATTCAACGACACTATTGGTAGGGCAATAGAGTATAGGTGTAAAGAATTGGGTATGGAATATGTTGGAAAAACTATGAATAATTTGGATCCTGCCAAACAAGTTGAAAATATAGAGAACTTGCTTGCTTTACATCCAGATATCATAGTTGCACTTTCTGTTGATCCAGTTACTTCAAGGGAAATTTTTAAGAAAGCTGCCGATCAGGGTGTTGTGTTGGTTTTTGCAAGTAATAAACCATCTGATTTTGAATGGAATAAAGATTATAAGGGTGGGCTTATAATTTTTGATTTCTATGATTTTGGAACTATGCTTGCGGATGCCTTAAATAAAGCACTGAATGGCAAGGGCAAAATTGGATATCTCTACCATGAGGCTAACTTCTTTATAACTAATCAGAGGGATCAGGGTTTTAAGGAGGCTGTTGAAGCCTATCCTGGACTTGAAATAGTAGCAGAGGTGCCATGGAGTGGAGTACCCGATGATGCTGAAACTGCCGTTTCTGCAATGATAATGCAGCATCCTGAAATAAATGGTATATACATTCCTTGGAGCCAGGGGGCTATGCCTGCTGTAACAGCTCTGAGAACAGCAGGAAGAACGGATGTTAAAGTGGTGACCCATGATATAGATGAGGATGTTGCCCTTGAAATGATTAAAGGCAATACTATTATTGCTCTAACTCAATGTAAAGCATGGCAGTATGGATTAACCGCGGTCGATCTTGGTTGTTATGCTTTACTTGGGAAAAGGATACCTGCAGAGGCTATATTGATTCCTGGATTATCTGCTACGAGGGAAAATATAGAGGAAGTATGGAAAGAAGTGTACAATGAAGAACTTCCTGATCAGCTTAAGAAAGCATTACAAAAATAGTGATTTTGTATTTAAGAATGAGTGTCGGAAAAAATTAAACTGAATTCCATATTATTAAAGTAAGTGGTAATATTTTTCTAAGAGGAGAAAAGGAAAAGAATAAAATTTTTAAAGATAGTTCTATATCAGAATAAAGACATACGAATATAGAAATTTATTAAAAATTGGTTAAGAGGTTCTAATGAAGGAAATGGTAGCTGATGGTAAAATTAAGGAGACAGATAATATTGTTATTAAAATGGAAGGGATTAACAAATCGTTTAGTGGGGTGAAGGTATTAACAAATGTAAATTTCACTCTCAGAAAGGGCGAGATACATGGTCTTGTAGGCAAGAATGGTGCGGGAAAAAGTACTTTAATGAAGATTCTGCTCGGTGTTGAAACAAAAGATGATGGTACCATAGAATTATATGGCAGAAGGGATATTCAGAATAGATACGAGTTTATTGCGATGATTTTTCATGAATTAAGTTTAATTCCGACACTCACTGTTGCACAAAATATCTTTCTGACAAATCCTTCAAAAAAAGGTCGGGTTTTTCTTGATATAAAAGAGGATTACAGGCGTGCTCGGGAAGTACTGGAAAGATTGAAGCCCGATATTAAAGTAGATGAGTTGGTAGAAAATTTAAGTATTGCTGATAAACAGGTTGTTGAAATTGCTAAGGCATTGGGTCAGGAAAAGAAAATAATGATTATGGATGAGCCCACAACATCTTTTACAGCAAATCAGATGGAAGCATTTTTTAATATCATTAGGAAACTTAAAAATGAGGGGATATCAATAGTTTATATTTCCCATAATTTGAGCGATATTTTCAAGGTTTGCGATCGCGTTACGGTTTTAAGGGATGGAAAAAACGTGTGTACTTCTGCCATTAAAGACACAACGATGGAAACAGTAATTGAGAAGATGACTGGATCTAGTAGTAAGTCATCTGAAGTAGTCAAGTTTTCATTTAAGGAGTATTGTGAGGATGAGCAACCATTGCTTGAGGTTCAGAATCTAAGTTTTAATAATAAATTCAAAAATATTTCCTTCAAACTTTACCCTGGTGAGATACTTGGAATAGCGGGTTTAACAGGTAGTGGTAAAACTGAATTGCTGGAAGCGATATATGGTATTCAGCCCATAGATGAAGGGAATATATATGTGAGGGGTGAGAGAGTAAGTTCTCTCACCCCTCAAAATTCACTGAAGTTGGGGATAAGCCTTGTACCTGATGAAAGGCAGGTTAAAGGTCTGGTATTGATTCATTCTGTTAGTGACAATATTGTATTACCTATTATAAAAAGTATGAAAAAAGGTTTTTTTACCAGCAAGAGAAAAATTCTGGATACAGTAAAGAACATGATAGAGAAACTTATGATAAAGGTTGCTGATGTGAATCAGGATGTTATGAATCTATCAGGTGGAAATCAACAGAAGGTAGTTATAGCCAAAAGTTTTTCTGTTAATTCAAATATTATATTGATGGATGACCCCACTCTTGGCATAGATGTGGAATCAAAAAGAGAAATAGCTGATATTATTAAAAACTTTGTTAAATCAGGTGATAATGCCGTAATTCTTGTATCCTCGGAGCTGGAAGTGCTTGAAGGATATTGTGATAGGGTTCTTATAATGAAAAAGGGAGAGATTGTAGGAGAGATTAAAAATACAATGAGTGATAGAATAACAGAAGATAAATTAATGTCCTTAATTCAGTAATTTTTTATTTACTAAAAATCGATCAGGGGTTTGTTAATGGATTTCAAAGAAGTTACGGGAGAAAACAGGTTTCTAAAGGCATTACAAAAAAATATAGTTTATGTTGTGTTTTTAACTATTTTCATTTTTTTTTCCTTGGTACTTAGAGGTAAATTCCTCAGTTACAGCAACTTAATGAACATCGCACGCCAGACATCCATCTATTCGATAATGGCAATAGGTATGACTTTTGCATTATCTGCTGGTGAGATTGATCTGTCTTTAGATTCGGTTATAGCGCTGACCGCAATGGTTACTGCTGTTGTTTTGAGGGATTTTGGCATAGTGTTGGGTGTCCTTGCAGGGTTGGGAACTGGTTTAGCTGTAGGGAGTTTTAATGGAATTATTGTGGCGAAATTAAAGGTCCCATCTTTTCTTGTAACCCTTACCACGCTTGAGATAGTTGCTGCACTTGCAAGGTGGATTACCAATTTAAAAACAATTCCAATTTCAAATGATACATACAATTTTATTTTTGGCTCTGGGGATATTGGTCCGATACCGATTCTGTTTTTATGGCTGATATTATTTTTAGTTATTGGATATATTGCACTTAAGAGAATTCCTTTTGGTTTAAAGCTTTTGGCCACCGGTGGTAATGAAAGGGCGGCTATTTTCTCAGGAATTAAAACTAGAAAAATAAAGATGATAGCTTTGATAATATCTGCTGTTGGAGCCTCAATTGGTGGTATACTGTATGCTGGAAGGTTACATGGCGCACGGTATACTCTCGGACAGGGGACTGTTCTTTCTGTTATAGCAGCATCAGTGATTGGTGGGACAAGTCTTTTCGGAGGAAAAGGAACTGTAATTGGTTCAGTTATTGGGGCAGTTATGATTGGTATGGTAAATAATGGGCTGATATTGATGGGCTTAAGTGTTGCTCAGCAAATGTTTTTCCGAGGGCTTATTTTGCTAATAGCAATATCAATTAATGTACATCTTCAAACAAGGAGAATATGAGGGTAGGTTATGAAGTTAAGCACAATTTATATCTTTGATAGAAAATTAATACGATAACGAGGAGGAAAAAAATGAACAATAAGGTAGGAGTAATAACGAGCACTTATATAAACTTTACACCTGAGGTGGCTGTAAAAAGTATTTCGGAAATTGGATTTAAGTATGTAGAGTTGATTACGGTACCTGGCTTTGTTGAACACATTTCGGTTATTCCTGAAGAGGCCAAAAAGACAGCTGAAATGTGTAAAAAGTATGGTGTCGAACTTTATGCCATTGCTGGTCATGGAAGAATGTTGAAAGAAGATACAGTTGAAAAGTTCAAACAGGTTATTGATATAGCGAGTCTATTGGGAGTGAATTATATTGATACAGATGCAGGTGAAATTAAAGATGAAAGCGATAAAGAGAGGTTTTATAAAGATATGGAGATTTTAGCTGATTATGCAGCTGAGAAAGGTATCAGTATTGGAATTGAAACACATGGTAATTGGTGTAACTGTGGTAAGATTGCTTCAGAGGTGGTTAAGAGGATTAATCGTTCGAATGTTAAAATCACTTATGATCCCGCGAATACAATTTTTTACGGTGATACAAGGCCTGAAGAAGATATAGAATATGCAGTTCCTTATATAGGGCATTTACATGTGAAGGATAAGCGTGGTGGAAAGGGAGTATGGGATTTTCCTGCACTTGGTGAGGGAGAAATTAATTTTGATAAAATTTTTGGAGCTTTGAAAGATTTCAAAGGTAACATGAGTCTGGAAATAGAACTTGATGGGGAGAAAAATCCATTGGATGTTGTTAATGATGCAGTAAAGCGATCGTATGAGTTTATGAAAAAATATGGACTGATTTAGGCATTTGAGTCCATTTACTCAAGTTTTTAAATTAAGGAGGGCTAAGAATGGTCAAAATAGGGATTATAGGGGCTGGGTTTATCGGAGATGTACATGCCCAAGCTTATAATCGAATTGAAAATGCTCAGTTAGTAGGGATTGTTAATAGAACGAGAGAAAAGGGCGAAAAATTTGCTGAGAAATACGGGATAAAATTTTATCCAACAATGGATGAATTATTGGAATCCGAGGATATTGATGCAGTAGATATTTGTACCCCGACACACTTACATCTGGAAATGGTGAAAAAAGCCGCAAATGCAGGAAAAAATATATTATGTGAAAAACCACTGGCATTGTCTGTGGAAGATGCTGAGGAAATGATAAGTATTGTTAAAGAGAAGAAGGTTAAGGCTATGGTTGGGCATGTTTTGAGATTCTGGCCCGAATACGTGAGAGTGAAGGAGATAATAGATAAGAGGGAGCTTGGAAAGCCTTTATTTGCTACATGTGCCAGACTTGCCGTTTCACCAGATTGGAGAAATTGGGGATTTAAAGAAGAGTTGAGTGGTGGAGTAACAATGGATCTCCAGATACATGATATTGATTATTTGATTTGGCTTTTTGGGATTCCGAAGTCTGTAAGATCACAGGGATATTATAATAAGGAACTTGGTGGGTGGGCACATGTTGGCATACTTTTTAATTTTGATGACAATGTATCGGGCATGTCAGAATCGGGATGGGCTTTTAAAGGGTCATTTCCTTTTACAATGTTACTGAGAATCCTTTGTGAAAAAGGGACAATAGATTGGACTTTCAAGGCTGGAAAGAATATTGAGGAGAGAGGGAAAGAGTTTTCTTTAACAATTTATAAACCAGATGGTTCTGTGGAAATACCGGAGATGGAAAAAGAGGATCCGTTTTATTTAGAGTTAAAGTATTTTATAGATTGTATTGAAAATAACACCGATATCGAAAGAGCCACTTTAGAAGATGGGAAAAACGCTTTGTTGGTTACTTTATCTGCTATAAAGTCTCTGAAAGAGAATAGTATAGTATATTTATAAAATTCAGATTTTTAGTTTGAAACAACTATTTATTTTTTAAGCGCCAATTAATACCTGAAAATTAATCCAATTCGGGTGATATTTTTTACTGTAATTTCTGGTACTCTTTTTTCCAGATATCCTCAGTAGCCTCTCTTGCTTTTCTACCTATCTCTGTCAGGTCATTTATGAATTTTTCGTCCTTGAATGATCTCTCAGCTGTTTTGTCTACCGGTTTAGCACTGGCTTCTCTGGCAATTTGGATGAACTCGTTGTGATGATCCCTTATTGGACATGGAACTATCTCATTTCCAGCTGATTCTGCCGGTTTCTTGTAACTGTAGTTTTCCTGCCATTTTCTCAGCTTTGTGAAGAAGGGTGTCTTGAGAACATCATCGAGTGTTTTGCCTTTGTCAAAGAAATCTGTTTTTATATTTCCAACACTGTACGGTATGAATACACATGGCATTACGTTTCCATGCCAGTCAATGTAGAGGTATCCACCTTTCCTACCGGCTGAAATACAGCCGTCACTTATCGGACCACCATTCCAGAAATCGATGAAGAATATCCCTCTTTCTCTAATTAGCTCTCTTTCCCTGAACCAGAGTTTCCTTCTCTGTTCTGGTGTTATCATAAGGTCAAAAGTTGGACCCCTCCCTATAGGCATGTATTGAAACATCCATGCGAAACATGCTCCCTGTTTATCGAAGAAGTAATCGATAAACTCGTCACTAAGAATGTTGTCCACATTGTTTCTTGTTGCGGTGAATGAAATCCCGAATAGTACACCCTCGTCTTTCAGGTATTCAACTGCATCGAGTATTTTTTGAAAAACGCCTTTCCCTCTTCTTGCGTCTGTTTCTTTTTCGAACCCTTCAACTGAGATTGCAGGTGCTACATTTCCAAGGTCTGCCAGTTTTTTTGCCACGTCTCTCGTAATTAATGTACCATTGGTGTACATGAGGAAGAAGTTATCATGGTGCCTTTCGTAAAGGTCAAATATGGTATGTCCCTTGCTTTCATAAATGAGGGGTTCGCCCCCGGATATAACCGTAAAGTATGAACCCCAGAGCTCTCTCTTCTGGTCCATTATTTCGTTAACTATATCCCAATCCAGGGTGGCCATACTCTTGTTAGAACTTGCAGCATAGCAGCCTATGCAGGCGAGATTACATTTCTGAGTGGGGCTGAGGGTTATAAATGTAGGGATAGCTTCTTCCAGTTTTCTTCTTCTTGCAGCCTCAGGATGTCTTTCAGCCCAGTTAAGTATTACATCCCCAACAAGTGTATCAAACACCCACTTTTTTACCGAAGGAGCAAGGGTATTTTCTTTAAGTTTTTTTTCAAATGCTCTTATCAGATTTCTTACCACGTAATATTTTTCTTCCTGTGCTCCTATCGGACGGTTTCTCTCATTTTTTATAACAAGGGCTTTTAGAATTTCCCTTTCTCCCCATCGCATAAACCTGTCCAGAAGGAAGTTAGATTTAATCAGCTCCAATGCTATTTTTGCAATAACCTTTTTACCCTTTACGGCTAGTCCCATTTTGTAACCCCCTCATTGTAAACATGAAAATAAAAAGTAAATAGAAGATCAGCTACTTTCTTTCTTTGTAGTACATCTACCATTAGTAGTATTAATACTACCACCTTTTGCCTCATGGAGTCAAGAAAATTCATATAATAAAATTTCAAAAATTTTTTTAAATCTCTTAAGAATAATAAGTAGTCATTATAGAAAAATGCCGAATATAATTTCGAAGGTACAATTTTATCAGTGTGATGTTAATTCATGAAAACATCTTTTTTCTCTTCCTTTTCATGGTACATATCTGGTTTATATCGTTCCAGACTCTCTTCTTTGCTTTTAACAGCTATTACTTTTTTAATGGTAGTCTGCCTGTCGGCTGATTTGTCCAGTGGTGGGGTTCTTGCAGGGTTAGATTCTGGTTCGGTTTACAGCCAGGGATCCTCTTTTCCGGATCTGAAGTATTTTTATATTGAATCTGAGCATTTCAGAATTATATATCCCCAGGGAAGGAAAAGGATAGCAGAAAAAACTGCAGCATATGCTGAGCCAATTTACAATTATTTTTCAACACTAACGGGAATAGAGTTTAGCAGGAAGATTGATATAATTCTGGATGTGAGTAGCGATCGGGCCAACGGTTTTGTCCGTCTTGGGCCTGATGGGTATTACATAAAAATCAGGCCTGTTATTATTCATGGGATGGATGTTTATGCACTCGACTGGTATACCGATTGGTACAGGATGTTGCTTGTACACGAAATTGCCCATGTATTTCACCTCGAACCTGCCAGTGGATTACCCTTATTATTGAGAAAGATATTCGGGCATATTATTTATCCGAATTCCTCCACACCGCCATTTTATATTGAAGGATTCGCAACTTTTATGGAAAGTAGCTATATGGTTGGTGAAGGCAGGTTAAATGCACCTATTACCTCACTATACATGTGGTCACTTGCCGAAAGAGGAAGTAAGTTCCCATTGGATAGGGCACTTTCTGATTTGTATATGTGGCCTGGTTGGGTTTCGAAATATATCTATGGAGGAGAGTTTGTTAGATGGCTGGTGGATGAATATGGGATGGAAAAATTATTCAATTTCAATGAGAAAACAGCTTCTCTTCCATTTTTATGCTGGCCTCTTGGTTATAAAAATGTATTCAGCTCTTCCATAAAGAATGATTGGAAACGGTGGCTAGACGTTACCACCACGGAGGTTGGGAAAACAGGTTTTAATATACCTGGAGAATATAAGATGGTTTCGAGGAGTTTGGGGTTTGTTTATGGAGCCTCGATCTCACCCTCGGGAAGAATGGTTGCCTATTCCCTCGATCCAGTAGAGGGAGCAGGTGGATTGTATCTCTATGATTTAGAGAGAATGAAAAGAAGGCTAATAAAGAGTGGTATTTATCCATCGAATATCAGATTTTTGGATGAGAATACTGTTGGGTATATTCGCACTGAGAGATATCGTAATGTTTACGAATATAGTGATATTTATGTGTATGACCTTATTAAAGGGAAGGAAAAGCGGATTACAAATGGTAAAAGGATAATTGCATTCTCAAATGATAAAGAAAACAACTATTTTTTGGCAATTCAGGTTAATGAGCTTGCAACTGGAATTGTCGAAGTATTACCTGGAGGTGAAGTAAGAGAACTAGTTGGTGCAAATGAATTACCCCCGGAGATCATACAGATTGATGAGGTTTCTATCTCACCGGATGGACATAAAGTTGCTTTTTCACTCAAGGTAAGGAATGGCAGAAGAAATGTTTGGATTGTAAACTTTGATGAATTGAGGAAAGGCAGGTTTGAACCTCTGAAGATTATCAGAAATGAGTGTGATTTGTATAGACCTGTATGGTTAAATAATGTAAAGCTCCTGATGGTGAAAGCTGAAGCAGGCTATGGCCCTGTGCTCTATAATATAGAGTCTGGTGAAATGCTTGGGCTCAGTGAGCTGGGTGAGGGTATTTTTGAGATTGGTGTTTCATTAAATGACAGGATTGTTGTCTGTGCTTTTACAGCAGATGGCTCTGGTGTATTTATTTTAAAAGAAAATTTTAAAAACTATTTAGAACGTGTAAAACACAGTTATGTTGTGAAAAGTGAAGATGAAAATAGAAAAGGAGGGGATGTTATTTATCGGACAGAGGTGGATACCGAGGGAGATGTTAAAGTTGAAAAAGTCCAACAGGTACGAGATTTACTTACTCTGGAATCTTGTGATTTTGCCTATGATTTTGGAGTTGGAGAGGAAAAAAAGTTTCTGAATACGGGATGGTTGCTCCCCGCTTTCTGGTTGCCGTTTTATGCCGGGAACGGGGTTGCTCTTGGAATAGGTCCGTTTATGACTGGATATGATGTACTGGGAAGGAACCTCTATCAGGCTGCTTTTGTTTATGACATTTTCGATCAAACGGAAAAGGTTGTCCTCAATTACATCCATAAGCGAAGTACATTTTTGCTGGATACTCTTTTTACTGCAAAATCAGGGTATCCTGCTTTTTCCGGGAGTTTGTTTTTCGCTGAGAATAAGTCAAGATACTCTGCTGATATTCACACTGGTTTTATATATGAGAATGGATTGTATGGATTTTTAGCTGGTTTCAACTATAATTCTGAGATGTGGGAAGGTGATTGGATTGGACCCGAGAGAGGCATAAGGACTCATTTGATTTATTACCAGAATATTTCAAATGATATTTTCGGTTTTTGGAGGTGGAGTTTTGATGTTTCACAACGGATGATCAAAAAAATATGGTTCAATACTGGATTTGAATCGGCCATTTCATCCTCTCTTGAATATCCGGCTTTTGCGGGGCCTTATGCTCCCTATCTTTTACTTCCATTGAACGGGATACGCTGGTACGGATATGATTATTCTGTCGGCGGTAATATGGTGTTTAAATACTATATCAGATTAATGACAAAACTATTTTTTATTAATAGAGGTTTTGTTTATCTCCCCATCTATCTCAACAGGATAACTGGTGGATTATATTCGGAGGCCACAACTGTAATGGGTCAGAATGGGGTGGATGGGTATGTGTGGAGTAGAATTGATGATCTTGTTTCTGATCCTCACAATTATATAAAGTCCAGTGTGGGCTTTAGCCTGCGTTTCGATTTAACCGCAGGATACACTGTTCCTTTGTTTTTTGAGATTTTATATGCAATCCCTCTACATCCATCGGGTATTAAAGCTCTATATTTCAATATCTCAGGCTCCTTTTAATTTCTTTATTTTTATTATCCTCTATTATCTATGAGTTTACCGGAGGAGCGGGAAGGGAAAAGCTGAAAGTGGTTCCTTTTTCGAGTTCAGAATCAACCTCGATACTGCAGTTCGCTGAATCAAGGATTTTTTTAACTATCGCAAGTCCGAGTCCGTAGCTCTCGCTATCTTCTGGATTGCCTTTCTGGAATGGTTCAAAAATCCTCGGGAGAAACTCCTTGGGAATTCCTATTCCATTATCACTTATTGAAAAGATGTATTGAGGTCTCCCTGAAAATCCTATGCCGGACTTTGCACTTATTCTGATAATTCCTTTAACATCTTTCCTCGAATATTTTATTGCGTTGTCGATGAGGTTTGTGAATACCTGAATTAGTCCGTTTCTGTAGAAGTATACATTTGGAAGAGGTTTATCAACAATTACCTCCACATTTTTTTCTTTTAGCCTGTGGGCAAATCCTCTTATGATAGAGTCAAGTATTTCTTCTGTATTAATGGTCTCGTATGTTTTTATCATACCACCTGCTCTGGAATATTCAAGCAGGCCATGGACCATTGCCTCCATAACATTTACGTTGGAAATTATTCTCTCCAGTATAAACCTTCCCTCATCATTTAGTTTATTGCTGTAGTTTTGGATGAGAAGATTAGCAAAACCCTTTATAGATACAAGTACCGATTTGAAATCATGGGCAAGTGAGGTGCACAAACGTTCTGTTTCCTTTACCTTCTGGATCTTTTCCTTAACTGCTTTTCTCTTGTTGATTGCCCGCATTATTCTTACCCGTAGCTCAGCCGGGTTAAACGGTTTGGGGATATAGTCAAATGCGCCGAAATGCATGGCATCAAGTGCCGTGTTGTATGAGCTGAAAGCGGTTATGATTATTACCTCAGTATCGGGAGATCTCTCTTTTACCTTCTTTAAGATATTTATACCGTCGATTTCGGGCATGACAATATCGGTAATTACAAGATCGTATTCGTTGTTTTCTATCAGGTTCAATCCTTTAACAGAACTTGTCGTTTTTTCAAATAATAGTGATTCACCAACACTCTGAAAGGCTTTTTCAAAACTTTCTATGACAAGCTCATCGTCATCGATTATAAGAATTTTGATCTGCTCAATGTCATCTTTGTCGGTATTAAGGGTTCCCGTCATGGACTTTTTACCCTCTTTTTGCTAACCTGGAGGTACTGTATTGGATCCTTTTTAATTTGGTCCTCTCGGGTTTTTATACGTATTTACTTAATTATTATAAATTTATAGCAAATTTTTCAAGTATTTTAGATTAATATTTAGTTTCTGATTTTATTTGCATTGTGGTTTTTATTTTTTATTGTTAATTGCTAGTTTTAAACGTTTAACCCCAATGATTTTTTTGTTTTGCAATTACTCGTTTTTGGGGTTTAGTTGAGTTGGTTTTTTTGATTTCAATATTTATATGAAAAATTTACCTGAAAAATTTTTGAAGTTTTGCTCAGAACTCAACTTTTGGTACTTCTCTTGCGGTTTCCTGGATTTGGAAATACTCTCTCTTTTCCATTCCCATCATGTTTGCAACGATTGAAGTGGGGAATCTTCTTATTTTTGTATTAAAACTTCTAACTGCATCGTTGTATCTTTTTCTTGCTACAGCAATTCTGTTTTCTGTTCCTGCAAGTTCATCCTGGAGTCTTATGAAATTTACGTTTGATTTTAATTCTGGATACCTTTCAACTATAACCAGTAAACGACTCAGGGCAGTCTGTAATTCATTATAGCTCTGAGCTTTCTCACCTACGGTTTTCGCGCCGATGAGTTTTGATCTTGCCTCTGCTATCTGAACAAAGATCTCCTTTTCCTGTTTTGCATATCCTTTTACAGTTTCAACAAGATTTGGGATTAAGTCGGATCTTCTCTGAAGCTGGTTGTCAATTTCGGCCCATGCTGCATCGATGGTTTCTTCCAGAGTTACTAATTTATTTCTTGTACCAATGAACCAGGAAGAAACGATTATAAGAAAAAGTACTATTATACCAACGATTATTATGATACCTGTTTTTTTTGAGATCGGCATTTCTGCCCTCCTTGAGAATTGTGGGTTTTAAAAGATTAAGGCATTCCTCCTAAGGTATTCCTTCTACGATAAGAGTTTATTCAACAGACATATTTCAAATAATGGTAAAACTTTACTGTATAATTCTTATTTAAGGTTAAAATCCCCTTGAGGCGCCCCCACCTCCAAATCCTCCTCCACCAAATCCGCTGAAACCTCCAAATCCGGAGCCACCAGAGCCAAAGCCGCCTCCGAAGAAACCACGTCCGAATCCACCAAGAAAGATTAGGGGCCAGAAAAATCTACCGCCGAAAAGGAATAGCAGGATTATAAGTGATAGGAGCCCTATTCCAGGGGCTCTTGATCTTGTGTATTTTGCACTTTCCTTTAGGTCGTAACCCGTTAGTTCTACTTTGTACTCTTTGGCAATGATTCCCGCTACTGCTTCAACACCCTTTAGAAGCCCCTGCCCGTAAAGCCCTGATTTAAGGTAGGGTAGTATTGATTTATCGATTATTTCCCCTGCAAGCCCGTCGGGTATTATACCTTCAAGTCCGTATCCCACCTCTATTCTTATTCTTCTCTCCTTCATTGCAAGCAGTATTAATATACCTGTATCCTCTCCTTTTTTACCCACACCCCATTCGGTTGCCAGCTCAATACTGTATTCCTCAATGGAACCATAGGGCTCGATGGTTGGGACTGTAACTACCGCTATTTCTACTCCTGTTTTCTGTTGTAGCTCCCTGATTATGGCTTCCATCTTTTGCTTTGATCCATCGTCGATTACACCAGCAAAATCATTTACAAACCCAACCGGTTTTGGGAGTTTCTGGGCATATAGTGTTGAGATGGATAATACTATAAGAATCACTATCAAAATTGATTTTCTCAATGCTTTCATTTTACTATTCCGATATGGTTTTCTGATCTACGAGTCTGATAATTTCCTGTATAGAGAAGATCAATCCATTTAGGATACCAAGTGGATCACCTTTTTTTGTTTCTTTATAATTATAGAGATTTATAAAGTTCTTAGTTTCGATTTTGTAGGTTTCTTTTACCCTTTCCAGAAGTTCAAAAGATCCATCTGGTATATTTTTTTCGTCTTCAAGGATCAATAATCCCCTGAAGAGTGCGTTATATAGGCCTGGCCAGTTAAGTAAATATTTCTTAAGTATGTATCTTTTACCTTTAGATGCAACCAGGACCTGTCTGAGAGATACAAGGCTTCCCCTGAGCCTGTCTTCAATCTGATGTCGAAGATTTGTTTTCTTTAGCTCGAGTTTTTCAATTATGTCCTCACCATAAATGAGGAGATGCCTGCTTTTGATGTCAAAATATTCAATTGGAAATACATCGGCAGATCTGAGAAACTCGTCTTTTGTTATAATGAGAGGTGTAATAATAAACTTCTTGATCTTTTTATGAAGGGTTTTGCCAAAATTAAGAATTGCATTATTGTCAGGTTTATTCAAAAGGATCAGAACATTTATATCTGATACCCCCGGTACAAAATTACCTTTTACGTAACTTCCGTATACAAGAACCGAGAAAAGGTTGTCTGAGAATATATCTTTCAGGGAATTGACAAATTCCGATTTTATAAAGCTATCTATTTCTTTTACTTTTTTCATGGCTTGCCTCTTTTTAAGTATATAGTTGATTCATTTTAACAAACTAATATTAAAAATCTTTTATTTCAAGGGATAAAAAATAATTGTATGGCCATGTATCTTATCATAAAAAAACAGATGCGATAAAAATCATTCTAGTATATAATTTAATCTGTGACTATATTTAGAACGAATGTCGAGTTTTCTGAAAAATAGAAATCCTAATGCAAAATAGAATCAAAAATGTTGGAGTGCCGGCGAACTTCGAACAATTTACAAAAATATTCATTGATTTCTTTGTCTTGTATCAATAATTTGCGTCCTATAATGAAAACTCGAAGTTCGCCCTATTTATAATAAATGTCAAGCTTTGCAATTAAGGCAATCCTTCAATCTAAAATTGTTTGAATCAACCTAACGTGCTTTTCACATTTATTACTTCTTTTGCTCAATAAAACAGATTTTTATTACAGATAAAAAGGAGGGAAAATGGGTATAAAGAGAGCTGACTTAATAGGCTCCTGGTATCCAGGCACTGAAAGAGAATGCAGAAAAATGATAGAGGAATTCCTGGAGAAAATCTCAGTTCCCGATGAAGATTATCTTGGCATTGGAGGAATAGTTCCGCACGCTGGGTGGTTTTTTTCAGGTAAAACAGCAACAGCGGTTTATTCAGCAATCAAACATGCTGTAACAATTGAACTAGTATTTTTATTTGGGATGCATCTCCCGCCGGGAAGTGAAAACTATATTTTTGTGGATGAGGGCTATGAAACCCCATTTGGACCTGTATATGTCAACGGAGAAGCAACTGGTATGATGCTTGATTCATTCAGCTTTGTTGAAGAGGATGCAGTCAATTACGTGAGGGATAATACCATAGAAATTCAGCTGCCATTTATAAAATATTTTTTCCCTGAGGCAACTGTTGTTGCATGTGGCATTTCTCCAGGCCCCAGCGCAATCGATATAGGCAAAAAGGCATCTGAAATTTCCAAATCTCTTGAGTACAACACATGTTTTATAGGCTCCACAGATCTTACACATTACGGTCCCAATTATGGATTTGTCTCCCATGGAACCGGTATCGAGGCACTAAAGTGGGTGAAAGAGGTAAACGATAAAAGGATAGTTGAGCTATTTCTTGAAATAAATCCAAAGGCTATAATGGAGGAGGCTGAACTTCACCACAATGCATGTTGTCCTGGAGCTGTAGCTGCAGCAACCTCGGCTGTGTCTGAATCGGGAGCAAAGAAGGGGATACTTGTAGATTATTCGACGAGTTATGATGTAATGCCGAATTCTAGTTTTGTTGGATATGCTGGAGTTGTTTATTGAGGAAACGGAAACAGATTTTAAACCTGGTTATTATAGTTCTTTTACGGTTATTGTTATGCTTCCGGGCCTGCTATTTGAGATATAGTTAAGACCGATGAGGAATGTTCTCGTTATTACTTCAAGAACAATCTTTGATTTTTTCTGATCCGGAGTGGGTGAGTTAGATGTATCTACATTTAGTATTTCTGCATTTACTATTTCTACTTTGAGAAATCCCTTCTCTTTTATATAATTTATATTTTTTCCAAAATATTCAAGAAGGATACCTAGAATTGTCTGAGATATAGAAGAAACCCCTGCGCAAACTATATCTTTTCCTGCCGGAAACTCCCCATGCCCTGTTACTGTAAAACTATGAAGAAGGTTTTGTTTTAGAGTAATGTTTACTGTTATCATATTAAGGATGGATATAATTGTTTTATTGTCTATAATCCTCTTTCAATATCTATTGCTTTAAGGGGACAGGCGACAACACAAATCCCACATCCTTTACACAGCGCTTGAGAAACAAGTATGGGTAGGTCTCTAGGATCTTCCTGGATGAGTAGTTCTTTTGAACACTCCTGTGCAGCTCTATAAACACCATTTGCAGGATCACACTCAAAGGGATTACATTTATCAAAATTAACCCGCGACCACTTATTATTGTGCCCCATCAATTTTCTCCAGTGACTGTTTACAGGTATTGGTATATTATAACGAATGTCGAGTTTTCTGAAAAATAGAAATCCTAATGCAATATAAAACTAAAAATGTTGCAGTGCCGGCGAACTTCGAACAATTTATATCAATATTTGGCGATTTCTTTATCTATTATCAATAATTTGCGTTTCGTAATAAAGCTCGAAGTTTGCCATATTGTTTAAAAGGTAAATAGTCCCTTCTGGCCCCTTGATTTATAACACTTCATGGTGTTAAGAATATCTTAATATTATTATAATCTATAATCTTTTCAAAAGTTATTGTTAATTTTTTATCATTTTTTTTCTTGATTTCTGGATTTAAACTTGAAAAATTTAAATCGTTATAATATTATTTTTCTGTTTATTTACCTTTCGGGAGATGAACATGGGACTATTGAGTTTTCGTGGGGGTGTTCATCCACCTTATAAAAAAGCATTAACTCAGAGTAAAAGCATAAAACAGGCTGGTATACCTGATTTACTTATGGTTCCTCTTTTGCAACATATTGGAGCCCCGTGCGAGCCTACCGTTAAGGTTGGGGATGAAGTTTCTGAGGGACAGATGATTGGTAACTCGAAGGCATTTGTTTCAGCTCCGGTCCATGCACCTGTGTCGGGGAAGGTAAAGAAAATCGAACCGGTATTACATCCCCTGGGGATGAAAGTTCCGGCAGTATTTATCCAGCCTGATGGAAATGAGAATAAAAGCTACATGGAACCTTTAAGGGGTTATTCTGAAAACTCAACCGAAAGCCTGGACAGAAATGATTTAATAAATCGAGTGCGGGAAGCAGGTATTGTGGGGATGGGAGGTGCTACATTTCCAACTCATGTGAAATTGAGTCCTCCAAAGGATAAGCCTATAGATACTCTTATAATAAATGGATGCGAGTGTGAACCATACCTGACGGCCGATCACAGGCTTATGGTGGAAAGGCCGACTGATATTATCAGAGGTGCTTTACTGATAGCAAGAGCAATAGATGCAAAAAAAATATTTATAGCAATTGAGGATAATAAACCTGACGCTGTTGAATCAATGAGAAACTCCTCTGAAGGAACAGGTATAGAGTGTGTAACATTGGCAACCAAATATCCACAGGGCGCGGAAAAAATGCTCATAAAGGCAGTTGTTGATAGAGAAGTGCCCAGTGGTGGTCTTCCGATGGATGTGGGGACGCTTGTGTCGAATGTGGGCACGGCTGTTGCGGTTTACGAGGCAGTTGCTTTGGGAAAACCCCTGATAGAGAGGATTGTAACGGTTACGGGAGATATTGTGGCCAGTCCAGGAAACTTTCTTGTGAAAATTGGGACTCCTGTAACTTTTTTAATTGAAGAAACTGGTGGTATTCCGGAAAATCTTGGAAAAATTGTGATGGGTGGTCCCATGATGGGACTTGCCCAGCAAACCCTTGAGGTTCCGGTGATAAAGGGTACATCTGGCATTCTTATTCTTCCTCGTGAGGAGAAAGAATACACATACAGGCCCTGTATTAAATGTTCCTTCTGTGTTCAGGTGTGTCCTGTTCACCTTATACCTTCAAGGTTATCAATCCTTGGTGAAGCAGAGGAGTGGGAAAAAGCAGAGGATTTTGGCGTAAACGATTGTATAGAATGCGGAAGCTGTACATATGTTTGTCCGAGCAAGAGGCCAATAGTTCAACTCATAAAAGCCACAAAAGCGAAATTGAGAGAGATTAAAACCGCAGAGGGGAAATAGAATGGCAAAAGATAATATTCAACTTATTGTCGGTGTATCCCCCCACATTAAGAGCAGGGAGAGTGTTCCAAAAATAATGTTGAGTGTTATAGCAGCACTCATTCCTGCTGTGGTTTTCAGTATTTACCAGTTCGGATTGTACACATTTTTCCTTTATCTTGTATCAATTGCCACCTGTTGTGTAACAGAATGGGCTTTTATTAAACTCAGAAAAAAGCCTTTCACGCTTGGTGATTTTAGCGCCGTTGTTACCGGTATACTTCTCGTTATGGTTCTTCCACCGAAGTTTCCCATATATGGTGTAATACTTGGGGCATTCGTTGCGATTGTAATCGGAAAACAGATTTTCGGGGGATTGGGTTATAATATTTTTAATCCAGCATTGATAGGACGGGCCTTTCTTGCGGCCACATATCCGGTTTTTATTTCCCAGTACGAGGTTCCCAGGGTAGTAGAGGCAGTAACATCAGCAACTCCTCTGGCAGCGATGAAATTCGATGGTGTTATGACGTCATATTCAGCCCTATTTTATGGAACGATCTCAGGTTCAACAGGCGAGGTGAGTGCTCTTTTGCTCATAATTGGTGCTATATACCTTATAATAAAAAAGTATATAAAGTGGAGGATTCCGCTTTCCATATTTATTACGGTGGCAGTGCTTGGCCAGATATTTCATTTTATAAATCCCGCTAAGTATCCCGATGCCCTTTTTCACCTGTTAGCGGGTGGGCTTATGATAGGGGCACTGTACATGGCAACGGATATGGTTACATCCCCTATTACAAATAAGGGCTGTGTTTTTTATGGTATTGGGATTGGAATCCTTGTGGTTGTGATAAGACTTTTTGGAGGCTTACCTGAGGGAGTTATGTATTCAATATTATTCATGAATGCCATTGTTCCTCTTATAAATAGAGCAACCAAACCAAGAATATTTGGTACCGGGAGCGAAAAATGAATTATCGGGTAAAAATGATACTTATACTCACGCTTTTTGCATGTATTTCGGGTGGAGTCCTTTCAGTGGTTTATCTTTTCAGCAGCCCGATGATTGAAGCGAATATTCTGAAAGAACAGAGAGAAGCGATCTTTCTTGTGGTTCCTGGGGCTAGTGAGTATACGGAGAAGAAGGTTGATGATTTTATATACTATGAATGCAGGGATAAAAGTGGGAATATTAGTGGTTACGCATTTCTTGCTCAGGGTAATGGGTATCAGGGTGTTATTAAAATTATGGTAGGAGTAACTCCAGATATCTCAAAGATTACAGGGATTAAGGTTCTTGAACAGGTTGAGACGCCGGGCCTGGGAGGTAGGATAGCTGAAAAGGATTTTCAAGAGCAGTTTAGAGGAATTACAACAGAGCCACAAATAGAATATGTAAAAAATCAGAAACCGTCGAAACCGAATGAAATACAGGCAATAACCGGTGCAACCATTTCTTCTCGATCGGTTGTAGCGATAATTAATAGATATGTTTCAAAGATGAAGACAACTGTTGCAAAGGGATGATTAAAATCACAATAAATTACCTGTTTTCAGGGATGGGAACTTTGTTTGTGCATTGCGGTTATTTAAAGTTGGGCTTCAGATTTTTTTCCACCTGTAAGATCTATTGAAGGCTTTGGGATTTTACAGGTGTTATACAGATGTTGTATAGAGAATATTTGTACAATTCTTTATAATTTGGAGAGGACAAAATGGGAAATGGTGGATCCTCTGGCAATACTTCTAAAAAGGATAGAAGGGTAAGCTATGAGTTTTTGAAGGGCTTCTGGAAGGAAAATCCCATTCTTGTCATGATCCTGGGGATGTGTCCTACACTGGCTGTTACAACAACGGCTATAAATGGTATGACTATGGGTCTTGCCGTACTCTTTGTTCTTACATGCTCGAGCCTTATAGTTTCTCTGGTAAGAAATATTGTACCGAAACAGGTCAGGATACCCACGTTTATAGTAATAATAGCAACTTTTGTTACGATGGTGGATCTATTCCTCAAAGCTTTTTTCATGGATCTCAGCAAGGCACTTGGTCCTTTTATTCCTCTTATAGTTGTAAATTGCATAATTCTTGGGCGTGCAGAGGCCTTTGCTTCCAGGAATCCCGTATTTATATCAGTTATAGATGCAATTGGTGTAAGCCTTGGATTCACCGTAACACTTATATTCCTGGGGGGCATAAGGGAGATACTGGGTATGAGAACATTTTTTGGTCATCAGGTATTGTCAAGTGGGTTTGAGCCCTGGGTTATAATGTTGTTACCTCCTGGAGCCTTCATTACACTTGGATTTATGCTCGGGGCAAAGAATATGATTGACAGGAGAATGGGCAAAAATAGATGATAAAAGCTTATTTTAAAGGAGAGTGAAAGGTGGAAGTGATCCTGATCTTTATATCTGCAGTACTTGTAAATAACTTCGTTCTCTCATATTTTCTTGGAATATGTCCATTTATAGGTGTTTCAGATAGAACTTCATCGGCGGTGAGTATGGGATTTGCGGCAACATTTGTTATGACTCTCACTGCGGCCATTACATGGTTAATAAACAGATACATACTTATTGCTTTTAATTTACCATTTCTAGAATACGTTTCTTTTATAATAGTTATTGCTTCTCTTGTTCAGTTTGTGGAAATGTTTATAAGAAAAACGAGCAAGGCCCTCTATGATGCATTGGGGATTTATCTACCCCTTATAACAACAAACTGTGCTATTCTTGGGCTTGCTCTTTTCGGGGCTTTGAGAGAGTATTCATTTATAGAAAACGTTGTTTTTGGGATTGGCGCCGGTCTGGGTTTCACACTTGCCCTTGTAATAATGTCGGGTATAAGAGAGGAACTTGACCTTGCCGATGTCCCTGAGCCTCTAAGGGGAGCGGCAATTACCCTGATACTTGCGGGTTTACTTGCACTTGCATTTATGGGTTTTGCAGGACTTATTTCGGCCTGAGGAGCCTGATAGTATTTTTATTATTATAGCGGGGATTCTCATTACGAGAGTAATTTTTAGGTCTTATTTGTGGGGTTTTAAGAAGTTAGTTCATTCTTTGTGTCACAGACTTTGTGTCGTAGATTTGCTAGAGCTAGGGTGAGATTTGGGGTATTGAATAATTCATCCATTTCTTTAGGTACAGGGGTATGTAAATGGGAGCTGAAGTCTTATTTATTTCCATTGGGAGCATGGCCGGAATTGGCTTAGTTCTGGCTTTAATCCTGGTTTTGGCTGATAAAAAGTTTGCGGTAGAAGAGGATCCAAGGATTGAGAAGGCAATAGAGCTTTTGCCGGGAGCCAACTGTGGAGCATGCGGTTTTGCGGGTTGTGCTGCCTATGCCGCTGCTATTGTTGAGGATGGAGCTGAGTTGACCCTGTGTAAGCCGGGTGGTGCTGAAGTGGTTCAGAAACTATCGGAGCTTTTGGGAGTTGAGGCAGTTGAAGCAGGGGCACCGAAGGTTGCCAGGGTTTTCTGCAGTGGTGGATTAAAAGAGGCAGTAAGAGATAAGGTATACCAGGGGGTGAAAACATGTGCAGCGGCCAATATTACTGGCGGAGAAAAGGCATGCATGTATTCATGTATAGGATATGGGGATTGTGTCAGAGCTTGCCCTTTTGATGCAATGTATATGAATGAGAACGGGCTTCCGGTGGTAATTCTGGAAAAATGTACAGGATGTGGTGAGTGCGTTAAGGCTTGTCCCCGTGGCATTATGCAGTTGACAGAATATGATGAAGTGGTACATGTATACTGCAGCTCCCTTGACAAAGGTGCCGTTGTGAGAAAAATATGTTCAGCTGGTTGCATCGCATGCGGGATATGCGAGCGGGACGATGATACTGGAGCTGTTAAGGTTGTTGATAACCTTGCCAGGGTTGATCATTCAGTCAATAAGGCTCCTATTAAGTCGACATTGAGATGTCCGACAAAGGTGATCAGGATATCGGAGCTCAGGCCGGAGTATGAAGAGCTGTACAGAGAGATGAAGAAAAAGGCTGAGGAACTTATGGCTCAACTGAAAGCTGAGAAGACTAAAAAATGATAGGTCGCTAAATGAAAATAGCGTTAAAGATAGCTCCCAAAGAGATTTTTCCCCCGAAAATTTTGTCTGGCTTAGATTTGATTTGTAATTTAGCATTGGAAGTACTGCTGGATAAAAGCGAATAAAAAGCAAACTCGCTAAAAATACCTCTGAGCAGAAATAAATCAGTTTTATTTTTGGATCCAATCATAATAAATCCCCCTCGACAATTCAACTTTATTGTGTTAATTTAACCATAAATAC
>CAZFGQ010000043.1:0-22641 GCA_964518675.1 uncultured Spirochaetota bacterium | reverse complement strand
TCTTTATTTTATAGATTAACAATCAAACTGTAAAAAGAACATAATAATAATTGTATTCAGGAGGAATAGAATGCCCAGCTTTGTAATAAGCCTTACAGAAGAAGATGTTTCAGAGATTAAAGTAATTGTCATGGATGAGGACAAAGAAGAGGCATTTAATTTTCTGAAGAAAAAAATTTTGCCTCAGATCGAGAAAAAAGAGAAGTCCAGGCTCGATGTTGAAGGAAAAACTCATCTATAAGTCAGTGAACTTCAATTTCACAAAAAAAAACAGGTTTTTTAAAATGATACCGGTTGATAAAGCGTTGGAATTAATCACAGAGCACAGCGAAATTCTTCCCGTTGAAGAAATAGATATAAGTAATGCATTAGGCAGAGTACTTGCCGAGGATGTACCAATAGATATTAATGTTCCACCATTTAACCGAGCTGCTATGGATGGGTATGCTGTGGTATCTTCCGATACAAAGAAAGTCCCGGTAATACTTGAGGTAGTAGAAGAAATCCCGGCAGGAACCCGTGGAAACAAAAAGATTTCATCCGGTAAATGTGCAAAAATAATGACCGGAGCGCCTGTTCCAGCAGATGCCGATGCGGTGGTAATGATAGAGAATACAGAAGAGCTTGACCAATCCCATGTAATTATAAAAAAATCTGCCGGTCCTCTCGAAAACATCTGCCCAACGGGCGAGGATGCACGGGCCGGAGAAACGATACTAGAGAAAGGCATGACAATAGGACCAGCTGAGGTTGGTGTGCTCTGTTTTGCCGGAAGAAAAAAAGTTATGGTTTATAAAAAGCCAGTGGTTTCTGTGATCCCGACGGGTAATGAAATAATAGAACACTGGAAAAAACCCAAGGATGGTATGATAAGAAACATCAATGGCCCGATGCTACTATCTCTACTAAAAGAAATGGGAATTGAAGGCGAATACTCTGGAATTGTTGTTGACGCTGAGAAAGAGATAATGAAAGCACTTGAAAAAGCTATTGATACGAGTGATATAATTTTGCTTTCAGGTGGAGTTTCAATGGGTAAATATGATCTGGTACCAGATGTTCTTTCAAAGCTGGGAATAAAGGTTATTTTTCATAAAGTAAAAATAAAACCAGGCAAACCTCTTCTATTTGGCAGGAAAGGGAAAAAACTTGTATTCGGGGTTCCTGGAAATCCTGTTTCGAATCTAACAACCTTTCACATGTTTATTAAACCCGCAATTAAAAAAATGATGGGTTACAAAAAGCCCGTGGAATTCCTCAAGGGTTATTTAACCAGAGAATGGAAAAGGACAGCAGATAGGGCACAGGTAATTCCTGCTAGATATCATTTTAAGAATGGAGTTTATCATCTCGATCCAATCTATATCCATGGTTCTGGGGATCTGATCAACTGCAGGGGTTTGAACTGCCTGTGTTATTTAGAAGCAGAAAGCCCACCCCTTAAAAAAGGTGACCTGATAGATTTTTTGCCCATATAGCTAATGATTTTTTGGAGAAGTATATCAAATCTCTTTCAGGTATATCCTGAATGTTGTCCCTCTACCAGGCTTGCTATCTATTTCGATCCTTCCATTGTGATGTTTAACAATATCCACAACCGTCGGGAGTCCAAGTCCCGTTCCCTTTTCAGGTTTTGTTGTCTCAAAAAGCTCAAAAACCCTCTCTTTTGTGCTTTCATCCATTCCACGTCCATTATCAGAGACCTCTACCATAACCTCATCTTTTCCAGTTCTCACGGTCTTTAAAATTATCATACCTTCACTCAACGGACATGCATCGAGACTATTTGAAACCAGGTTTATTAAACAGCGATAAACGGCTTTGCCATCAATATTGCAAGGATCTACATCATCCCCCAGGAAGACCTCAATTCTGGCCGCTCTTGCCCTTGCCTCCTCTGCAAAAAGCTCTCTCACATGTCTGACTATATCATTGAGCCTGGTTTTAATTCCCGCTCCACCTTCTGGTTGGTACTTCAATACATCGAGCGATAGATTTGCAAGGCTCTCAATATGCCGATCAAGTATCTCCCATGCCGTTTTGATATTCCTTATGTCGCCACTTTCAATCGCCTTCTTTATTATATAAGAGCTACCTCCGCATACATATGCATAAACTACTCATCATCCGGTGAAAAATATCCTTTCTTGGCATTAACCGCCGTTATCACTCCAAGTATTCGGTTTTCGGAGTCAAACACAGGAACCGCTAAAAGTGAATTTGTATTACAGTTACATTGCTCATCGAAGCTTCTGTTAAATAGCTTTTGGAGATCAGTGTCGGCTCTCAAGCCCTCTCTTGCATAATTAACGGTCTGTTTATGATTAGCGGCAAATCCAACTATACTATCATCGTTAATTTCTATTTTGACATGCACATCCTTGCCTCTTAACCTAAAATCACCATAAAGTGCCGGAGGATTTCCCTTAACAAGAAAAACTATCGATCTTCGAGCCCACGTAACCTTTCTCGCTTCTGAGGTAATATCCCTTATCGTAGTATAAAGATCAAACTGTGAATTCAATCTATCGTGTATCTTCATCATATCTTCTATCAGGGAAAGCATTGAATGGAGTGTGCTGGGATTCTTAATTCCCTGGGCAAGTTTGAACATCTGGAATTTCTCTCCCTCTTCCTTTTTAACCCGATGAAAAAACCCGCAGGTAAAGCATATTTTTTTCTTCTCGATGAAAGACCCCATTTTCATGTTAAAACACCTTGTATTTTTAACACTCCAGCAGATCCTACCGGCATTTAAACCACCATTTACACCATCGCTTGTTTCATCCACAGCAGCAGGGCACGGTCTGGAAGATTCTGGTCCGTAATCGCATTTGAGATAATCCCAGCAATTTAGTTTTTCATCTCTCAAACCCTTTAATATTGAGACAAGCTGTATTGAATCAACATCATAAACATTTTTTGCTCCAGGATGGCCTTTTAACTTCCCAGCTGCCCCAAAACTCTGGTGATCACCCGCTATACACAAACAATTCTTGACTCCAAGGGCTGCAGCCCCAAGAATATCAGATTGAATGGCAAGACGATTCCCATCCCCGCAGGTCATCTGGATAACAGGTTCCAGTCCTTCCCTCATGATTAAAATAGCAGATGCTATGCTTGAAAGTCTTACTACTGCAGTCTGGTTATCCGTAATATTGAAAGCATCGGCATATCCCTTTAGCATCCTTGCTTTATTAACGACCACCTCAGCATTACAATCCATAGGTGGGCCAATTTCAACTGTAACAGCAAAATCCCCATTGCTTAAAACTTTTTCAAGATTACTTCCAGATTTCATTTTTGTTCCTGCGCTTCCTCTTTCTCCGATTCTTATACGCCATGGATAACCCGTCTTGGTCCTCCATGGTGTGAATAGGGCCAGTCTCTCGGTGGAACAGTTTCCTCAAGCAGATGCAATGTTCCAAGTTTTTTCATTCTTTCGACTATAAGAGACCACCCACATTCAACATCAGGACTTATCTCGCACTTCCCATCCTTACTACCTCCACATGGTCCGTTGAGAAGAGATTTTGAACACCTTGCAATTGGACATATTCCACCAGTTATATTAAGTATGCATTTACCGCACCCCTCGCACATCTCAATCAATACCCCTGACTCAACGGTTGCACCAAAGAACTTGGTGTCCACACCGGGAAACACAAATACATTGTCCAGTCTCCCTGCAAGAGAGTTCACTCCCACACCGCAGCCCAGAGAAACTACTCTCAAGAAGTCTATCTTCCGCCGTAGGATAGAGACATTCTTCCTCACTGCAGGCAATTATCACCACACCATCAGCTCCAAGCTCGAGAGGTGAGAGAATATCATAAACGCTCAATCTTGCAACGCATGGAACCATAACTTTATATACACCATATTCCACCACCTCTTCATCCTCGTGATTAACCAGAAAGCTTCTGCTGGTGACTTCAAACAGGCAACAATACGATACTAAAAAGGGACTTTTGATATCCTTCGATTTCAGAGATTCTAAAAACTCCGAGAGTGTTTCATGCATTTTATTCGTTCCAAATCTTTTAAGGGCTATGGCAGCAGCAGGACATTCAGCCGCGCAGAGACCACAGGCTTGACACTTCTCCTGGGGCATTATAGCGGTTCGTTCAATTGTTGCCACACCAAATGGACAGATTCTCACACATGTTAGACATGCTGCGCATTTATTTTCATCCGCAAGAGCCCCGGTTGTACATGCTATGCACCGCTTAGCCTCTGCCAGAGCCTCCTGCTCGGTAAATGGCCTTTCCAATTCATCAAAACTTCTTATACGGTGCTCCGGAGCTGGAAGCTCTATTTCAACGGGCTTTAGCTTCTTTACCTTCTCAACCACATCATCAGGAAGTTCACCAAGTGGGATTACATCCTCCCGGGGAAGCTTTAACAATTGACCATTTTCAAGGTAGTAATCAACAGCCCTTGCAACCCTGTGACCTTCACGAACAGACTCAATGGCAGAAGCAGGTCCCATCTGTACCTCTCCCGTTAAAAACACTCCTTCCATACTTGTGGATAAGGTTTCAGGATCTGAAACTATCCTCCCCTTTTCAATTTTGATATCGGTGCCATTTATACATGAGAGATTACTCCTCTGACCTATCGCAATTATTACATTGTCAACGGGTAGAGTAGCAGTAATACTTTCATCCATTGCCTCTTCCACTTCCCACTCCCAAGCAGGCATTTCATCTTCAGATTCAAGACACACCACAACCACCCGTTCTGTTTCCATCCTTCTTGCGGTTCTGGCAACATCAATTGCCACATTTCCTCCACCTATTACAGCAATTCTTTTTCCCAATTTTGGTGGAGATGGAGATCGAACTGTCATCAAAAAAGGAAGTGCAAGAAGGACACTATCATTATCAATCCCCGGTATATTCAATGTTCTACTTTCGGATAGCCCGGTAGCCAGGATAACAGCTTTACAACCTTCACCAAAAAAATCTTTTATTGTTATTTCTTTTCCCACTTCCACCCCAGTTTTTAGCTTTACTCCAAGGGATAAAATATCGTCGATGTCCTCCATTACAGCATCAAGGGGAAGTCTGTATCTTGGCAAAGCACTGCCCAGCAACCCTCCCGGAACACTTGATTTCTCATATATATCAACCTCATACCCCATCTTTGCAAGATCGTGCGCAACTGTCATTCCGGATGGACCAGAACCAATTATCACCACCTTTTTACCTTTATAGGGCTTAACCAGTCTTTGTTTTCTACGTTCTCTCCTGTAATTTTTTGTAGACTCTACAATAAACCTTTTAAGTCTTCTCAGTCCTACAGGGGCTTCTATCTTGGAACGCCTGCAGTGCTGTTCACAGGGATGGTGGCATATTCTTCCACAAACAGAGACGAAAGGATTCGATTCTATCAAAACCTCCAGAGCATTTTCGTACTTACCATTCACAACATGTTCTACAAGCTTCTGATTATTGGTATGTACAGGACAACCAACATAACATGGGGGGTAAACTTCATCTGACACCTTAATGCTCCTTTTAAAAAATAGAAATTATTCGGCTAATTATTCTAAATTTCAATATTTAAATTTTTTTAATAAATATTATAACAATAGTATTATGATAAAAAATTACCTTGTTCCGCCTGATATTCAGTATACACAATAACTTGGCTGTTTAACTATCTGACCAACAGCCTTTTAACCTTTTCAAGTAGAACATCCATTTTAACTGGTTTTTCCACAAAATCCTGGACGGGCATCCATTCTGGATCGATATCGCTGGTGGAAAAATCCATGGGGAACTCCCGGTTAATCCCGGACTTTCAACTCTTATAATCAGACCATATTTACGTGCTATTTCTCTAACCATTGATAACCCAAGCCCTGTGGAATTTTTATTAAATCTTGAAGCCTCATTAGTCCTGTAATATTCATCAAAAATATGTGGAAGTGCATCTTCTCTTATTCCTATCCCTTCATCCTTAACAGAAAAAATGTATTTTTTATTCTCAGTTCTCGAATATATAGAAATATTCCCCTTTTCAAAAGAATACTGAACTGCGTTTGAAATCAGGTTTGATACAAGAACCTGGATATGTTCCGGCACTGCCTTTACAGTAAAACTTTCAACTCTCTCGTCAATATTAAGCTTCTTTTCTCTTACTTTATCCTGAAAACCACCAATCACATTCTGAACTACACACCTTATATCAACTTCCTGCAGACTCTCATTATCGATCTCTTTCGTTCTCAACTCACCAAGGGTGAGGATTTCAGAGATTTTCTCCCTTAGAGCAGCTGCCCTTTTTTCTATCCTCGTTATTATCTCAGCCACATCTGCAGGTAACCTATCCCAGAATTTATACCTTATCACCTGAATATTACTTTCAATTCCTGAAAACGGAGCTTTCAGCTCATGAGTGGTAATAAGCACCTGTTTTGTTTTTTCCCGATTTGCTTTAATCAATTCCTCATTAGCAATCTGGAGCTGAGCATCTCTTCTTCTTACTGCAGAGGCAAGGCTCGAAATAAAATACCAGACAACTACCAGAATTACCACAGCAGTCAAAGAGGTAATAATTGCAATGGCAATTCCTTTATTAGAAAAATTTGTTTTCATAAATACATTATCGCTGAATATCGATCTATAAGGAAGAACCCCGCTTAATTCCATTACTATAAGTGAAATGTAGAGGATAACTGAAAGGCCTGTTACAACAAAACTTCCTTTTGTCGGGAGGAAAACACAGACTATAGCTATGTGAAAAAGATACACGAGTGGAAAATACGTATTAACGCTACCGGTAAAATAAATGATGGCTGTAAGAACAATTAGATCGATTATTATCTGAGACCATATGATAGATTCTCAGGGTAAATCTCAATAAATTGCCTGGCTTCCTCTCCAATATCCCGATCAAAAATTCTTTTATATAGCTTTATCAATTCCTCATCATAATCAACCGCCGCCCTCAATAAATCATTTCCCTCGAGTTCCTCAACCGGTGTGTCTATTAACCTGAAGTTTTTTTCGGGATCAAAATCCACATCAAATTTAAGCCTTACGTTAAAAATTCTTCTAATTACATCAGGATCAAACTTTTCAATTACCTGATCAAGATGAATGAATCCTAAATCACCATCCCAGTCCTCATCCTCCTCAAGTGGATCGGAAAAAGCATAGTAAACCTTAAAATTGGGATATTTTGATGCAAGCTCCCTATATCTGTCCAGATAAAACACATCCTTTTTTGTTCTGCATCCAAAGAAAAGCCAGCATGAACGATCTGGCCACCTGTGATAGATGGAAAATATTATATTAGCCATTGGTGCCATCCCGCTGTTAATTCCTTAATATCATAGGTAAGCGATTTTACCTCACTCGTACGTGCTCTGTACTCTTTAACATTGAGTATTTCTCCGGGGAGGAGGATTTCCAAATCCTCTTTTATTTTTACCTGACAGGCCAATCGTTTGAATGAAGTTGTATTTTCTCAATCCCATAAATAGAGAAGCTCCAAGAATAGCACAGTTAACGGTGATTAGAGGAAGGAAAATACCCAGTGAATAATAAAGTGTTGGACTGAATCTTTCAACAAACATTTCTATAAATTGAACAAAAGCGGCAATAACAGCAATGTAAATTATGTAGGAAAGAAAACCAAGATGGAGTGGCCTCAAAACATAATAGTAGAGTAAATAATTTATTGCGGTGGTACAAACCATTACAAATGTAACCGCAGCCCCCAACACTGCAGCAGTTTCAATTTTATTGGAACAAACGAGGAAAGAGCATAACCCAAGGAAACTTGCAAGAAGTATGTTATTTGTAAATATTGAGGCAATAAATATTGTGACAACTGGAGTTGTATTCACTTAGCCCTCCTTTTTCGGTGGATTTATTCCATTCAATATCCAGATAAGAAAACCTGCAGAAAAGAAAGCCCCTGGTGCCAGTATAAATACAAGATTACGTTGATAAATCTCACCAGAAAGAATGGTAAATCCAAGCAAAGAGCCCGAACCTATAAGCTCACGTATTATGTACAGTTACAGGATTTGCATTGTATACTCCATTAAAAAATGTCTCCCTATACTTTGCCTTAGATATCCCACCAGCTGCGCCCGGTGTTAATTGAACATTAGTGCCTGACATACTTATCTCTCACCTCCCATATTTTTTTGGCCTGCTCATCAATAATCGCCTGGACCCTTTCTGATGTCATTGTCGCTCCTGTTATACCATCAACCTCATTTGGTCCTCTTGCCTTTCCGGGTTTGGTAATCTTAAACCCGGGTTTACCATCCGCAGAGAGTATTTTTTTACCTTTGAATTGCTTTTGAAACCAATCGGATGCTATTTCCCCACCAAGCCCAGGTGTTTCTTCCTGTTGGTAAAATCTGATACCCTTTATAGTTATCAGGTCAGGTTCAAGGGCAATCACACCTTTTATGGGAGCCCATAGACCAGAGCCTGAGAATGGGATTGCAATTGCAGATGGTTCACCAGATGTAGTTGATCCGGGATAGTATTCATAGAACTCAAACCCGTTAATTTTTCTTATCCTAACATTCTTTTTGAAAAAATTAATTATCTCTTCTGAACCTGCATTTTCATCAAGGGGGGCTCCAAGTGCTATGAGAAAATTATTAACCCTTTCCGCTTCCTCATTAATCTCCCTGTAGGGTTGAGTAAATTGTGTAACTCCAAAAAGTACCCCCGAGCATACAACGGCGATGATAATTGCAAAAACAATAATCCAAATACTCTCCTTCACGGGCATATCTCCTGATTCTAGATCTCACAACAACCTCATCAATTAGAGGAGCACAGATATTGCCAAAAAGAATTGCAAACATCATACCTTCAACAAATCCAGAAAACGAACCTATTATAATAGTTACAATACCTATTAATATTCCGTAAAAAATCTTTCCTCTCTGTGTCACCGGACTGCTCACCGGATCGGTTGCCATGAAAAAAGTCTCGAATAAAAAACCACCGGAAAGCAAATTAAAAAGAGGAGGATTTATAATATCAGGAAATGCCACTCCGAGGATTGCTCCCGAAATAACAAAAGAAGCAAGTATACTTAAAACAGTTCGCCAGTTTGCCACACCTATCGCAACGGGGAACAATCCACCAGCTATTATAGCAAGGGCAGAAGTTTCACCGGTACTACCGGTTATATGACCGATAAACAGGTCAAAAGTGGAAGCAAATACTCCTCCTTTTGCCTGTACAAGTGCTGTTGCCGATGTTACACCCTCCGGCATTCCAATAGTAAAGGGGGATAAAAGTCGCCCAGCTGGAAAATCTCCCGTAGATATCCATGCGGAAGTCATTGTTGCTGGATATCCAACGGCAAGAAAAACTCTCCCGATCAGGGCTGGATTGAATAAATTTCTTCCAGTGCCACCAAACATCTCCTTACCAACGATCACCCCGAATACAATTCCAACGGCAACCATCCAGAGGGGAATACCCGGTGGTAGAATCAGAGGGAATATAAACCCCGTGACAAGAAATCCCTCATTTACTTCCTCCCTGCGAACCAAAGCAAAAATAACCTCTATAAGTCCTCCCGCCTTATATTTTTACCTTCTCTATGGATTCAGGTTTTTTTTCTCCTCAAGTTGAAGTTTAGCTTCATGAAATTGCTTCTGAAGCTCTATTTTGGAAGGACATATATATGTACACAGGTTACAATCCACACACAGATCAACCCTCAGCCTCTCAGCCTCATCGATATCATTAGCATATAGATGCCTGTGTATAAGATTTGGAAACAACCCCGCAGGACAAATAAGTTCACAACTCCCACATGCAATACACGGTCTTAACTCACCTCGGAGGGAGTTTGTAATTTCAGAATCAGCCGCCCTGATTAGAGAGGACATAAAAACAGGCAAATGAGAAACTCGCCTGAAACCAGGCTTTAAGAAACTCAGCATCTCTCTTTTCTCAAGTTTGGGAAGAAAGAAAAAACCATCATCATCAAAATTCACACTCTCATTTTCAATATCAGAAACAATCTCGCCGATAAATAAACCACCTCTGAGAATACATACTCTCTGAGAATCAATTTCACCCCTGATAATATCTTTAAGTGGTGTCCCCACCCTTACCCTGACATGTCTCGGTTTTGGGAAACCTGGCCCTCCCAATGCAACAATTCTCTCATACAAAGGATATCCTTCTGCCAGGGCAATATATATATATATCTTTCATTCCCCTCTCCTATGGTTGCACAGGCCAATTGGGTCCCAAAGTCAACAAGTTTCCCCTCATCGACCAGTGGATCGAAAGAAAGCCCAAATTGTCTTAGGCTAATAACTAATTTTTCCGGTACTGGAACTTCAAATATCTTACTTGAGGGTCTACCGGCAATTCTTGGAAGGTATCCACCTTTTAGCTTCATCTCAAAAATATCCTTATTGAGAACTTAATAAATGCCCAAATAGTGCTATAAAGATGAAATATTAAACAGAGAGATTGTTAAAATTATATCATAATACTAATATTATAAATTATGTTTAAGATATAATAATTCAATGAGACTTTACCATAATACCAAAAAATATGCAAGATTTTTTTATTTCTGTCTGTAATTGTGGGCCGTATCCTGCCAGGGTTGAATATTATTTATAACATATCTATTTACATCTATTAGGAAGGAAAAAATTAAACCTGGGCAATAATAACCTCAACTCCCTTAGACTGTATTTTTTCTATATACTCCATTGGAGCCTTACTATCAGTTATAAGAATACTAACAGATGAAATGTCTGCATACTTTGTGAAGGACTTTCTACCCAGCTTTGTACTATCTGCCAGAATGATAACCTCATCAGATATCTCCACCATCTTTTCCTCAATATGTGATATATTCAAATCTGATGTGAATAAACCCTCCTCCACAATTAACCCATCGCATCCCATAAATAATTTATCTGCATGAAAATACTGAAGATTCTTTTCCGTCAAAGGACCAACTACATCGGGTATCTCACGCCTCAAAAAACCACCAAATATAAGAACATTAATATCAGTATTAAATAGCGCGCTTGCAACTGCCAGTGAAGTAGTTGCAACAGTGAGAGAGAAATTTATTTTCTCAAGTTCTCTTGCAAAATAAAGGGTTGTTGTTCCTGTATCTATTATTATATTCTCTCCAGGAGAGAGGATCTTCACAGCCTCTTTGGCAATTGCCTTTTTCTCATCAACATTGGTTTTTTCTCTCTGGTGAAAGGTGCCAGCAAATAACCACTTTTTATTCGAGATTACGCCTTTCGCTATTCTCCTTGCGTAACCAAGATCCTCGAGCTGTGTAAAATCTCTTCTGATTGTCATCTCTGAAACTCCGAACTTTTTAACAGCTTCTTCAATGGTAAGCTTTCCATTTTTATCCAGAATCTCAAGAATCTTTAACTGCCTTTCATTCATTTTTTCCATATTCATCTATCCGTTCCCCCATAAAACCAAATCGCCTCTTATAGAGTTTTGATAAAATATTAATGCATTGATATTCTTACAGAAAATATGTTATAATATGTTAAAAATAATAATTTTTTATCACCCAGGTATCAAGTTAAACCAAAACCTTTGAAAAAAATCTATAATTATAGAAAATGGAGCATAGAACAATGATAGAAGATTTAATTACTCTTACCGATGAGTTTTTTACAAATGCAAAAAATACCTTTAAAAAAATTAATCCCAATGACATCGAATATGCAGTTTCACTTATTCTAAAATCAAATAAAATATTTGTACTCGGTATTGGTCATTCCGGCTTCTTTGGAAAAATTTTTGCCATGAAATTAAACCATGTAGGATTAAAAGCATATACAGTATTTGACGAAATAAATCCCCCCTTTAAAAAAGGAGATCTATTCATAGCGATCTCTCAATCAGGAGAGACATCAACAATTATCACTCTGGCAGAAAAAGCCATAAAGCTGGGAGGAAAAGTCTTCGGGATTACATCAAATCCCTCCTCCACCTTAACCAGACTTTCAGAATACTCAATAATCCTAAACAAAGTGGATGATAAATTGAATTTCCGTGTCCTATCTACTATCGGAGATCACAATAACCAGAACTTTTTGGGATCTCTCTTCGGATTAAACATATATCTTTTATTTTACTTCATTATAATAGAAATCGCAAAAAGAACAGGAGAAACCGCTGAATCAATAAATAGAAGACACGCAAATCTTCAGTAATTAACCTGTAAAATTAAAAAAAGTTCTCAAATTAATTCTCTAAAACAGGTGGGCTTTGTTTGAGGAACCATAAAGTTGAATTAATTCCTTTACCTTATTTTTAAGATTCTGCCTTGCTCTTACAAGAAAATCGCTTTCTGTGTGAGAACCAACAATATTCTGGTAATCATCGGAATCACTCGTATCCAGGTAATCTCTGATCCCATTAAGATAAACCTCTTTCAGCACAGTTCCCACATTGAACTTTGCAACACCCAAAGAAATGACTTCTCTAACCATTTCAGGCGGAAATCCACTTCCACCGTGAATCACCAGTGGGATATCCACTCTCCTGCGGATCTGCTTCAACAAATCGATATCAATGGAAGGCTTACCTCTTTTCAACACATGTACGTTACCTATTGAGACTGAAATTGCATCTATACCAGTCTCCATTACAAACCTTTCAGCCTCAAGGGGATCTGTCAGAGTACCATCTGCCCCGGGATACCCCATTGGAAGCTCTCCAAGTTCTGCCTCCACACCGGCTGAAAATCCTTTCGCTTTCTCAACGAGTTTCCTAGTCACTCGTATATTTTCATCAATAGATAGAGAAGAACTATCAAGCATAATCACATTAAAACCAAACTCCAGCGCTTTTATACATTGATCGTAATTCTGCGCCTCGTTAAATATCAGAGAAACCGGAACCCGGCATCTATGAGCATAAACCCTACCAATCGAGGCAAAAAGCTCAATCCCCCACTTTTCAAGCCAATCTTTAGAGAGCATCATACCTCCAAATCCAACTATTATGGGAGATTTTTCCTCCTCCCCCGCCTCAATAATGGCTTCAATCGAATGCTCATCCCAGGCTTCAAAATATCCTATAGCAAAACCACTTCTAACAGCGAGTTCTAGCATTTTACGGAAAGGATACAGTCCCATTCTTTTGCCATCTCCAGTGATTTATTGATTTATTTTTTTATATCATATAAAACTGCTCAGGTCTGCAAGAGCACACCATTTCAAATTTATCATAATCAATAGAGAGTTTCAAAAATCTTCAATCTCTGATAAATTTTATCATAAATAGTAAAAAGGCTCATTTACAAGGAAATGGGAATATTTTTAAACCATATACCCAATGTCAGAAGAAGCAGTGGGATATGAATATACCATATTCCTGAGCTTCGAAGCTTTAATATGATTTCGAATGGCAAGTGCAAAAATGTTGATAATCTCATCGGCATGATAACCGAACACATGAGCTCCAACTACATATTCGCTCTTTTTATCAACCAGAACCTTGAACCCTGTATGTTCCAGTGAAACTCGTCTTGAGGTAAACCATTTCGAGGTATCCCCCGAATGAAGTTCATATTCTATCCCACTGGCCAGTGCCTGAGCTTCATTGAGACCAACAGATGCAATTGGCGGAAGAGTAAAGGCAACCGTAGGAATCCCTGAATAATCGGGTCTAATCTTATTCCCATTCAGGATATTATATGAAGCTACCCCGGCTTCCATAGAGGCCACAGGTGTCAGTGGCATCCCGGGTGTATCTGCCGAATCCCCCGCGGAGTATACCCTCTTATTGCTCACGCTCTGAAGAAACTCATTTACCTTAATTCCTCTATCTGAACACTCAACATTTGCCTTATCGAGCTCCATATCAGAAATATCAGGTATCCTGCCTGCTCCATGTACAACCAGATCAGTCTCAACCATTTTTTTGCTGTCCCTATCTGTATATTCAACAATAAAATAACCGTTGTATTTCTTAACACTTACTACCGGAGCATTTAAACGGACATCTATTCCCTTTTCCTTCATAGATTCAAGAAGGCCAGCAACAAGATCTTTATCAAATTTCTTCAGAGGATGTTCACTCCTATGAAGGATTATCGTCTCAGCCCCGGCCATTCTGGTTATATGGGCAAACTCAAAGGAAATATATCCTCCCCCCACAAATACAATTCTTTCTGGTAGTGTATCAAGCTCAAGAAAATAATCACTCGTTTTAATATACTCAGCACCCGGAATTTTCAATGGCACTGGTTTTGCCCCTGCTCCAATCATAAAAAACCTGGCATTTAAGTTTTTACCTCCAACAGTAAGTTCATTTCTACCTGTAAAATACGCCCTTCCCTTAAAAACGTCTATCCCAGCTTTTTCAAATCCCTTTTCACGATTTTGGGGCACCATATCGGTAAAGGATCGCTTAAACTGCATCATTCTTTTCCATTCTAAGACTGTTCCTTCGGCCTTGACCCCATTGGGTTCCATGTTATTTATACTATCAATAATCTCGGCAAATCCAATCAACACCTTCTTAGGGTCACATCCTCTAAGAGCACATGTTCCTCCAAAGGGATTCGAATCAATAATCGCCACCCGCCATCCCTTTTCTCTACACATATAGGCTGCAGTTGATCCTGAAGTGCCACTTCCTACTACCACAATATCATACTCACTTTCCATTGCTAACTCCTGATAATTAGAATGAATATCAACTTTACTGAAAAATAGAAATCCTAATGCAAAATAAAAACTAAGAATGTTGCTGTGCCGGCGAGCTTCGAAAAATTTATATCAACAATTTGTGTTTCATAATGAAAACTCAAAGTTCGCCCTAATTTTTTAATCCTTACTTCCCAATCAACCTGGATTAATTTTATTTAAACAAACCAAGGGTATTAATTCTACATTAACAGCCGAAAACTAATTAAACAACCCATTAAAGTAAATAATAGCGGAAAAGGTTGGCTAATAATACCGGTCGCTGGCAAAATAAAAAATCAAGGAAAAATAATTGGTTTAATATTACTATATATTCAGTCTCAAACAAAACCATAAAAACATAACTTAAAAGGAGGTAATTTATGGAAGTCATTATCACAAAAAACTACGATGAGATGAGCAAAAAGGCAGCCCAAATTATTGCAAACCAGATTCAAAAAAAGCCCGATACGATACTGGGACTTGCAACGGGAAGTACCCCTCTTGGAACATATCAGGAATTAATAAGACTCAACAAGGAAGAGGGACTTGACTTTTCTAAAGTAACAACTTTCAACCTAGATGAATACCTCGGGCTTTCCCCGCTTCACAAAGAAAGTTATAATTACTTTATGTGGGAGAACCTCTTCAAACACATTAACATAAATCCAGAAAATGTTTATATCCCCAAAGGTGATGTTCAGGATGCAGAGGAATTCTGCCGGTGTTACGAGGAAAAAATAAAAGAAGTCGGCGGAATAGATCTTCAGCTTTTAGGCATTGGAAGTGATGGCCATATAGCATTTAACGAGCCCGGCTCATCTCTAATGAGTAGAACCAGGGTTATAACACTTGATGAGCAAACCATCAAAGATAATGCAAGATTCTTTACAAAAGAAGAGGAGGTGCCAAGGTTTGCAATTACTATGGGAGTTGGAACCATTCTTGAAGCAAAGAAAATTCTCTTGATAGCAAATGGCGAGAAAAAGGCCGATGCATGTGCCCAATTTATTGAAGGCCCGGTTATATCGCAGATTACAGCCTCTGCTCTACAGCTTCATCAGCATGTTACAGTCGTACTTGATGAAGGCGCTGCATCAAAACTTAAGCGCATAAAGTACTACAACTGGATAAGGGACAATAGACACCTGGTCCAAAAATACCTCGGCAGATAAATCAAAGGTAACGAAAAAATAAAAAATAATACTTTAAAAAGATTTATAAGTTAACACAGGTTTAGTACGAGGAAAATTGTATCATTTTAATCGATCTTTCCCCAGCGTAGATGTCTCATCACACCTATTGCAATATTGGAAAGATGATCTCCCACTTTTTCGATGTTATCAACAAAGTCAATAAATAATACCCCAGCGTTAATGTCACATAATCCAGCTTTTAATCTACGAATATGTTTTTCTCTAAGTTCCATCTGAAGCTTATTGATCTGTTTTTCAATACGAAGTGCCTCTCTGGCATTTTCTTTCCTGTTTTTTTCAAGAGCCACCATTGTCTCCTCGAACATCTCATTGGAGAGGTAAAATAAATCCCTTATATCATCCTCAGCCTCATGGGAGAATTTCAGCCCTTTTTCTACCCTCTGCTCGGCAAGTTCTAGAATATTTACTGCATGGTCCCCTATCCTTTCAACATCATTTACGAAATGGATTAACACAGGTATCTCCTCAGCTTCTGGCCTTGCCAGGTTCCCCTGAAAAATTCTGGTTAGATAACCAATAATTTCTCTCTGGAAATTGCTTAATGTTTCTTCTGTTCTTAAAATATTGCCTCTGAGAGTTAATTTTGCTTCAAAGAATGATCTGTAGCTACGATTTAAATTGATACGGGCATTCTCCATCATTCTGAGTATCTCCCTTATAGACTGTTCAATTGCAACAGAAGGGGTATCCAGAAGGTGGGGTTCAAGATGAATGGAAGCCTCAATCTCTGCGCCCTTTTTCAAGGTTAATTTTACAGTTAATTTCTCGAGAAGTTTTATTAATGGCAGGAAAACAAAAAACGAGTTTATAACATTAAATACTGTATGGGCCATTGCTATATGCATCATAATGTTGGCATGAGTTATGGGACCAGGGATAATCCATTTGATAAGATTTGAATACCAGCCAAAATAAACCGGTACAAGCATATAGCAAACACCTAAAACATTCAATAAACCATGAGCATTGGCAGACTGTCTCGCAGCTTTTCCTGCTCCAATCGCCGCAAGTTTCGCTGTAATCGTGGTACCTATATTGTCACCCAGTATTATTGGAACGGCAGTATTAAAATCCATCAACCCGGAAAATGCCATAACCTGAACAATAGCTATTGTCGCAGATGAACTTTGAAATAAAATCGTAATCAAAACACCGGCAAGAATGCCCAGCAAAGGGTATCTACCAAATGTCAGGATAAAATTCTCGACCGCTTCGCTATCTTTAAGCGGATGAAATCCATCTTTAATGAAACCCAATCCAGTAAATAAAAGTCCAAATCCAAGAATGAACATCCCCCATACTTTCATTTTCTGTGTTTTCCCAAGGGCTGTTAGCAGAAAACCTATTCCTACTGCTGGAAGCGCGTAATTAGTAATCTTAAAAAGTGCAAAAAAACTTACAAGCCATGCAGTTAGTGTTGTTCCAATATTTGCACCAAGTATAATTGATATTGCCTGTCTGAGATTCAACAAACCCGCATTAACAAATCCAACAGTTATAACCGTCGTTGCACTTGAGCTCTGAATGAGACACGTTACAGCAGTTCCGAGAAGCAGGCCAAATATGGGTCTTTTAGTTATAATACCAAGGGTATTTTTAAGCTTTTCACCCGCAACCTTTTTAAGACTTTCGGTCATGGTTTTCATCCCAAGGAAAAAAAGCCCCAGTCCGCCAATCAGATTAAATATCATCTCCTGTATCATCAACTAACTCCTTTATAAAAAAGAATTACAGTAAACGAAATCCATATTAAACATGTAATGTTCGGACTGTACTCTGACAGAAATGTGGTTTTAACCTGAAGATATAAAAATATAACCCTAACCAATAAGGTATTTAATAATACTGCTGAGATTTCCGTAGATACATTAAATGAAGTATTTGGAAGAAAATAAAAAATGATAGGAGAGTTGACCAATTATATTTTAAGATGTCTAATCCCTTAAAAATATAATAATATATTGATAAATAAAGATCCTCTTGATAAACAGATCGTTATTTACCTTCCTGCATTTCCTTTACTGCCTCTAATATACTATCAGCCATATATTCCAACTGCTCACTGGAAAGTGGATACAGAGGTAGATGAGTAAATCTTCTATTAAAAACCTCCTCAGCATTTGGACAACTTTTTTCAATGCTTTCAATGTCATAACCCATTTTCTTAACAACATCAAACTTATATAGAGGGGCAAAATGTGGGATGTTGGTTACTCCCTTTTCAGCAAGTTTTTGCTTCAATTTCTGGATATCTCCCCCTGCCTTCTCAGGATCAATTTGAAAGAGATACAGATGATAGGTTGATTTAACATCATCATTATCAAGAAGCTGGGGAATTATTGCATCATTCTCTTTAAACCGATTGGTAAGATATTCAGCATTTTTCTTTCGAATCTTTATTATTTCATTTATCCTCCTCAACTGTGTAAGTAATCCTATAGCCTGAATCTCAGTAGATGAATGATTGTTTGCAATAAAATAACCATATTTCCCTTTCAGTGCCACTACATCGTAAAGCCAGTTTTTAATTTTGCGAGACAAATCCAATCCCAGAAATCGGGCCTTTTTCAAATCTTCACCAAACTCATCGATCTTTGTTGTAACAATACCACCTTCACCGAAAGATGTAATATTCTTAACCTCATGAAAACTGAAAGATCCAAAATGCCCAATCGTACCAATCTTCCTGCCTTTATATATAGTACCAAATGCATGCGCAGCATCCTCGATTACCACAAGGTTATGTTTTTCTGCAATCTCCATAATAGGATCCATATCTACCGGCCATCCTCCTATATGCACAGGGATTATCACCTTTGTCTTTTCTGTTATTTTTCTTTCAACATCCTCTGGATCCATATTTATTGTTCTTGGGTCGACATCGGCAAAAACAACTTTGGCACCCACAGAAAGCGGATAGGATATGGTTGCAATAAATGTGATAGCCGGCGCTATTACCTCATCTCCCTTTTCAAGATTTGCATATCTGTATCCAATTTCAAATCCTGCGGTTGCATTTGTTACAAATGCACTGTACTTTGCACCGAGAAACTTATTCACCTCCTCTTCGAGTTCAGAAACCTTTTCTCCAAGAGAAAGCTTACTGGGAGACTTGCCATGTTTTGCAAGTTCTTTTATATCATCTTCTACTTTTTTAAATACAGCATCATACTCGTCACTAGATTTCTGAATTAAAAATCTGATAATCTCAATAACATCTTCAGCTTCGTAGCTTTCTCCAACAGCAGCCCATGGAACCCTTGCAGGGCCTGTTTCATATCGAAAATCTGACGGTTTTTCCTGTGGCATACTAAATCTCCTTTCACTATTTTTACAAGTTAGTATTTAATGGAAGATAAAAGAGTAAATAATCTTTTAAATTTGCTCTTAAATATTGCCCAATCCTCAGCAGCTTAATCAAAGTAAACTCTAATTTTCAGTATTTCTTTTAACATAAAGAAGGAATTAAGTCACTGGATTATAAAAATTTTTTTCTGGAATATCTTACGAATCCCGGATAAAAAACAATAAAAAAGGTGGGAAAACGAATGAAATGATATATTATCAGAGCTCACATTTTTCACAACTACTAAACTAAAGCAGGCAATAATTTATACTGAAAACTGTACAACTCCCGCTTCATACCCTTTTACGTTATCACTTCTGCAAAGCTACATATAATCTAAATATTTTGTATATTTTTGGCGATAAATACTCTCAAACTCTCCATAAAATCGCCTTCATATAACTCAATCTCTCCTCTGTCACACAGTTTTACTATCTCCGTTTCAAAAGGTAAAACACCAATAAGTGGGGCAGAAGCAACCTCAGCCATTTCTTCTGCCCTGCTATTCCCAAAAAGTTCTATCTTTTTATCCAATTCCGGAATATACAGATAACTCATATTTTCTATTAAACCAATTATTTTCTTATTAAGCTTTCTTGTCATGTTCACTGCTTTTTTCACTATTAATTCAACAAGATCCTGAGGTGTAAATACTATTATAACTCCGTCAATGGGGAATTGCTGCAAAACCGTTAAAGGAGCATCTGAGGTGCCAGGTGGCAAATCAATAACCAGATAGTCGAGTTTCCCCCATAATACCTCTTCACCAAACTGTATTATGGCTTTACCAATAAGAGGTCCTCTCCAGATAATTGCATCATCCTCCGATGGAAGTAAAAGGTTAATCGACATTAATTCAATGCCAGTTTTCGACGACACAGGTAATATTCCCGCTTTTCCGGCAATGGGCCTTTCCTTTATACCAAACATTTTAGGAATGCTCGGCCCGGTAATATCTGCATCCAGTATTCCAACACTATATCCATAACGTCTGAGAGCAATTGCTATAAGAGAAGAAACCAACGATTTGCCCACTCCACCTTTTCCACTCATAACTGCAATAATGTGTTTTATCTCATTTAATTCTTTTGGAGTTTTATCACGAAACTCCATTCGAACTTCCTTAATAACCCCCAGCTCTTTCAAAGCATTTCTCACTCTATCTTCAATCCATCTCTGTATGGGATCAGGAATTATAGAGGTCGAAAATATCACCTTAACCTCATCACTCATATCCTCGACCTCTTTCAGAAGCTTCATATCCTCTATCGAACGCATAACCCCGGGCACAACAATTTCACCTATCTTTCGTTTGATCTCAGAAATATTAACCATAGTACCATCCTGTTGGATTTCTTATCATCAAAAAAGTTTTTAAACCTTCAAAACGGCCATCGCAATTTATAATAAAAATGATAACCGTTATCATTTAAATTATAAGATATTCCTACAAAAATCAATTAACTTTTTTACCTCCTATTGTTAAAAACGATAAAACAACCCAACCCCCAGATAAGGTAAGACATCAATCTGGTTAAAATTATTGGGGATAGTACTATTAAACTCTCCAGCCAACCGCAATTTTCTGAATGCCATATTTAATCCAATTCCTGCATTCAGACCGATCCCGCTTCCCCAGCTTCCACCCGCAAGATAATCCACACTCAAAGGTGTATACAAGGTAAGAAACTTTCCAGCTTTTATCCCCGCAATAATACCTATGGCTGAGTTTACGGCAAAAAAATCGTGCTCCTTTTCAAAAAAGAAACCCTCAGAGATATTCCCCGTAAGAAGGAATATATTTTTTTCAAAAAGCTGGTAATTCAAATCAACATTAAAGTTGCCGGTATTACCAGAAACCCCCGCGTTTGTTTTAATCTCAAGATTATCTGTAAATCCATATCCCAGAGAGAAAACCGCTGGCATGTATAAATAACTCTGAATTCCCACCTCGAAATCACTTTTTTCCAAAGTATTACCAGGTAGGTATTTGGCCTGCTTAACAATGGTTGGATTCCAGGTACAAGCAGGAACCAACAATAAAATAAAGCATAAAAATAAGAAAATAAAACTTGATCTCTTCATCTCCCCTCCCCTTTTAATTATCTCACTTTATTTTCTTTAAAAATTATCATACAATAAATCATCCTATAAATACAACTGATTTCTGGCGTTTATCTGAAAGGAAAAAGCTTTAACAAAAGATTATTCAATATTTTTTAGAACCTTTGGGACACCATAATTAAATTACTTTATAGAGAAAAAATAAATCATGGGAGCATCATAATGCTGTTAGAAGGTTTTCGTAACATCAAAATATTTTTTCCTCCCTGTCGTCCGGGTGAGGTCGAAACACTCTCGGTATCAGCAAATTGCACCAATGATATTAGCGAAGTATTTCCATACCTAAATGCAGTGATGAAGGGAACAATATATGACAAAAATAATAAAACACTTCATTTCAAATTAAACGGTTGTGGTGTTACACTTTATCCGAATAAAATTATGATTGCAGGGGTAAAGAACAAAGATAGCGTGGAAAAAACATTGAACCGTCTAAAGTTTTTAATCAACAGGACATATGAAAAAAGGGACAAAATAAAACCAAGCTACAAAACAAGAGCCAAGTTAAACGTCCTGAACATATACAAGCTCCTTCCAAGGAAAAACTGCGACCTGTGTGGTGAACCAACCTGTATGGGTTTTGCCGCCAAACTGATATCAGAAGAAACAGGATTGGAAAAATGCAAACCACTTTTCAGCGAAGAGTTTGCCAATCTGCGGGAAAAGTTAATCGCCCTTCTGGATGAGGCAGGATATACGACACCAAAAAATAACACCTCTCCTCCCAAGTAGAAACTCACCTATGTTTTATGTGCTAACATAAAAATTGTTAATTCATTTTTTGGTACAACCTTAACAAGAAATTCCAGAATTTTTCTCGCGTACTGCTTTGCTTCTCGGGGTGAAGCCAGATCATTATCAATCAAAAATTCGGCCACTTTCATCTGTAAAATTCTCGCTTTTTCTTTTGGTATCTGCCGGTTAATTGGAATAATCTCTCCCTTAAAAGCACTCTTTCTATTCTTCTTTACTTCTCTATTGGTAAGTACATAGATTGTATCGGTTCTATCATATATCTCCACTATCTTTAAGGATGTAAGAGGAATCCTATTAACATCAATTACCATCCCTTTTATAGTAACAGGTTTGTTGATATATTTTCGCGGATCCTCCTTGATAGAGCTGATATTCGTTGCACATGAAATCAATACAAGTATTACAATAAAAAATAAAATAACTACTTTTACTGTTTTCATATCCCCTCCTCCTATGATAAAAATCAAGATTTAGAGTAGAAGATCTACTCTACTACTACTTTT
>CAZFGQ010000042.1:1676-23158 GCA_964518675.1 uncultured Spirochaetota bacterium | reverse complement strand
TAGGTGGGTCAGAATTTACCCGGACACCCGGGTCAATTTCTTCCCGGAATTTACACTGCAACTTTTTTAGTTTTATCTTGCAGAAGGATTTCTATTTTTCAGAAAACTCGACATTTGTTCTATTATTAGGATATTTTCGTGGGGGAATTGCTCGAAAAATTAAATCCTGATCTCTAAGTCTTAATTTCTTTATTTTGTTTTTTCTTTGGCCTTTATCAGGAAGGAGAGAGCAAGCGCTTTATCAATTATATGTATATTTTCTATTGGGAAATCTTCTGGTACATCAAGCTCTGTGGGAGCAAAGTTAAGAATTCCTTTAATCCCACTTTTTATCATTGTTTTGGCTACCTCGTTTGCTGCGTCCCTGGGTACTGAAATAATACCTATATCGATCTTGTTTTCTTTTATGAAATTTCCCATCTCACTTACGTGGTAGATTTTAACATTGTTTATACTCTGCCCTATCAATTCTTCTTTGATATCAAAAAGTCCCATCAGTTTGAATCCTGCACCTTCAAAGGCATCATACCTGGTTAGAGCACGGCCTATATTTCCAACACCTGCTATAATAAATCTTCTCTCTTTATGAATGTCCAGAATATTGGCAAGCTCTTCTTTCAATTTTTTTACGTTGTATCCGTATCCCTGAAGCCCGAATTCTCCGAAATAGCTCAGATCAAGTCTTACCTGGGAAGCAGAGGAGCCCATTATTTCACCAAGTTTCTGACTTGAAATTTTGTCTACTTTTCCCTCAAGAATTTGAAAATATCGGTAATATCTTGGAAGTCGCTCAATTACCACTTTCGGTATAATTCTGTTATTTCTTGCCTTATACATTGGTCTCCTATTTATAAGACTTTTTTTATATGACAGGTATTATAATATAATAGCAGATTAAATGTCAATAATTTAATTATCTTGTAAAAAATATTATAGCACATTGTAAGAAATATTTTCAATGAATTAATAGATTAATTACTCAAGTAAGAAATCTCAAAAAATCTGTTTATAATTAGGGTCCTTTATGTTATATTTTTATATCGAAGTGGGGGTGTAGCTCAGCTGGGAGAGCGCTTGCTTCGCATGCAAGAGGTCGGCGGTTCGATCCCGCTCACCTCCAATTTTTTATCTCTCAGAATAATTGCCTCAACTCTTAATATTTGCTTAATTAGAGAATCAAAAAATCAACAAGATGAATGAATATTAATAACCCTCTAATAGTCCAGAGTGATTTTTCCATATTCCTTGAGGTAGATAATCCATTATTTGAGGAAGCGAGGGATAACCTTCTAAGATTTGCTGAATTAATCAAAAGTCCAGAACATATTCATACGTACAAACTCACACCCATATCCCTCTGGAATGCTGCTTCCTCAGGCATGGGTCCGGATACCGTAGTTGAGGTATTGAAAAAATACTCCAGATATGAGGTCCCACATAATGTAATAAACCAGATTTATATATGGATGGAGCGATATGGGAAACTTCAATTACTTCAAAGGGATGGAGTGCTGATTTTTCGCTCTTCCGATCCGTATCTTTTTTCTGAGATAGTCAATAATTCCAGCATAAAAAAGTTTATCTACAGAGTTGAAAACGAAAAAGAAGCTGTCTTATTGAAGTGGTCAAGAGGGCAGATTAAAAGAGAGTGTATCAATCTTGGATATCCTGTGGTTGATCTTGCAGGGTTTGAGCCAGGAGAACCTATTGATTTTAAACTGAAACCTGAACTTATGTTCAGATATTACCAGCTTGAAGCGATCAATGTTTTTTCCAATTATATTAAAGCTGGTGGAAGCGGGATAATTGTGCTCCCCTGTGGTTCTGGTAAAACGGTGGTAGGACTTGGTATAATCGATAAAATAAGAGAGAGAACCCTTATCCTTGTAACGAATATTATAGCTGCAAGACAGTGGATTGATGAATTGTGTGATAAGACGGAGTTTTCAAGGGATGAAATAGGTGAGTATTCAGGTGAAAAAAAGGAGATCAAGCCCATTACAATTGCAACCTATAATATATTGACATACAGAAAACAGAAGGGTGGAGATTTTGTCCATATGGATAAACTTAACGATAACAGATGGGGGCTCATTATCTATGATGAGGTTCATTTACTGCCCGCCCCGGTGTTTCGTTTTGCATCTGAGGTTCAGGCGAAGAGAAGGCTAGGCCTTACAGCGACCCTGATTAGAGAGGATGGAAGAGAATCCGATGTATTTTCACTTATTGGTCCTAAATTGTATGATGTGCCGTGGAAGGTTCTGGAAAAACAGGGATGGATAAGTGCTGTTATCTGTAACGAGGTTAAGGTAGATCTGCCGGAGAATTATGGGTACAAGTATGCTCTTTCAAGCAGAAGAATGAAGTTTCAGATTGCATCGATGAATGAGCGAAAGATACCGGTTCTTTTAAGATTACTGGAAAAGCATAAAGATGATAATGTTCTGATTATAGGTCAATTTCTCAAACAACTGGCAGATGTTCAGAAAGTGCTTGGTGCTCCACTGATTACAGGAAGTACCCCAAACGATGAAAGAAAAATACTTTATGAGTCTTTCAGAGTTGGTAAGATAAAAATTTTGATTGTTTCCAAGGTGGCAAACTTTGCAATTGACTTGCCAGATGCAAATGTGGCAATACAGATTTCAGGTACTTTTGGTTCCAGACAGGAAGAGGCCCAGAGACTTGGTAGGATCCTTAGACCTAAAGAAAATCTAGCATATTTTTATTCCATAGTTACCTCGGGAACAGTTGAGGAAGATTACTCTGAGAAGAGACAGAGATTTTTAACAGAACAGGGTTATCGTTACAGAATTCTTCGTGAGGAAGAAATTTTAAACAATCTTTAGTAATAATTATTTGAAAAATTTAATGATATTTATGCCGCATGTATGTAAATTATTATACTGTATTTAAATATCAAACCTTTTGTTCAGGGACAGTAATATAAAGGGATAGTGCTATAATAGATACTGCGTATTGAGAACAAATTAATGGTGTGCCAGGGTAATGATGATGTATATAAAGAGAAGTTTATTTTTTTTACTGGTTCTTATATTTGCACTTCTGATTGCTGTTCTTTTCTATAGCTGTGGTGTAAAGAGAGAACCGTTGAAGATCAATCTTCCAGAAGGGAAAACGGGTAGGATTATATATCTCGTTGGTGATGTTTTTATCTCCCAGGATGGAAAGCAATGGGAGAAGGCGAATATAGGAAGCAGGATTATGGAAGATATGCTTCTGAAAACGGGGCCCAACAGCTATTGTGAGATTATTCTCAACAATGGCACGCTTTTCAGAATGAAGGATAGAAGCCAGATTCACTTTGTTCTTCTTCCCTCAGGTGAGAAATACAACAGGTCAATGATTGAAGTTATAAGAGGTGAGATACTTGGGAAAGCATTAAGGGTTGGATACAAAAGCATTGATACATTTATAACAGGAACTCTTAATGTTGAGGTAAAAGGAACTGAGTTTATAATAAAGGCAACAGAGGGAGAAAAAGGTGGATTTACTGAGGTTATGGTCGGGACGGGGAAGGTTATTGTCAGAATTAATGCCACCATACCTTCATCATCAGAGAGAACGAAAGCTCTTTCCAGAATTGAGCGAAAAATCAAAAGAGGTTTTGTACTTAGAGAGAACTCCAGCCTTGTTTTTGAGGGTGCAAGGCTTCAAAGGATTAATAATCTGCTTCAAAAACTGGTTTCCAGTAAGGATCCTTCAATTGAAGATGAACTTGAAAAGGAAATAATTCTTACTCCACTTCCAATAGATGAAAAAGAAGCACTCAAATTTGAAGAATTGAAAAATATTCAGCCCGAATTTGTGATCGGAGATGATTTTTATCTCTCTCCTAACTTTGATGGTATAAAGGATATTATGATATTTAGACCTGGTAGGGCAGTAAAAAGCAAGGTTATGGGATGGCGTTTTTGTATTGTAGATGGCAGGGGTAGAATCAGAAAGATAATTCTTAACAGGCCGCCAGAGATTGAGGAATTTGTTGAAATTCCCGAGGAGATCCAGTGGAACTGTATAGCGGATAATGGGCAGGTTCTGGAAGATGGTGTATACAGCTATGAGTTTTATGTAAATGAGAAGAATGGACTTGAAAAGCTCCTGATTAAAGGGCGGGTTTTTATAGATAAAACCCCACCAAAGCTTAGTTTTACTGTTAATGATATATCTTTTTCGCCAAACGGTGATGATATAAAGGATACGATAAAGTTTAATGTTAGCACAGAAGAGGCTGTAAAGTGGACCTTTACTGTTTCAACTCCTGAGGGAATAATTGTTAGAACCGATGAATGGGAGGGGAAGCCGCCCGAGGAAATTATCTGGGATGGAACGGGAGATAATGAAGCGATTCTCCCCGATGGGGTATACAATATAACTCTTTCCGGTGAGGATGTTGCCGGCAATGTAGCTTCAAAAACTATTGAGGGAATAACAATTGATGTAAGGGAAAGACAGGCAAGCATATGGGTAGATAATCCTATATTTTCACCAAATGGTGATGGAAAACTTGATCGAGTAACCTTTTATCCTGTACTATCTGACAGATCCAGGATAGATACGTGGGATCTGGTTGTTCAGACTGAGAAAGGTGACACTGCAAGAAGGTTCAGGGGCAGGCGTTATGTTCCCAGGAGGATAGTGTGGGATGGGAAACCCAAAACAACGTACGATTTTGAGGTTAAGGAGTTACCTTCGGGGAAATACTATTATTTCATGAAAATTATTTATAGGAGCGGTGTAAATACCTACGCTTTTAAAAAAGAACTTATACTGGATAACGATCCTCCCAAGATTTCACTTGAAATTGAACCCAAACTATTTTCACCCGATGGCGATGGTGTTGATGATTTTCTGTATATAAGACCAACCATTCAGGATATATCACCTATTAAAAGCTGGAAGGCTGTTATTTATACATCTGATGGAAGGGTCTTTAAAACATTCGAGGGCAAAGGGGAACCTGCAAAAGAACTAGTTTGGGATGGGCTTTCCGACCGGGGGTATCTGGTAGATAGTGGAGAGGATTATTACTGTATCTTTGAAGCCACAGATGCTGGTTACAATACGGGTGTAAGTGAGAGGGTAGATTTTTCAATTGATATACTTGTAATTCCCACAGAGCGAGGATTAAAGATAAGAATATCAAATATTGAGTTTGGATTTGATAATGATACGCTAGAAGGTGAGAAGACATTTGAAATTCTGGATAAGATTGTAGAGGTTTTGAAAAAATATAGCGATTATTCTGTTATCATTGAAGGGCACACCGATAATGTGGGTGATGAGAGATATAATCTTATACTGTCAAAGAGAAGGGCCCGCGCTGTGGGGATGTATCTAATCAGGCATGGAATAGCTGAGGAAAGACTTAGCTATGTTGGACATGGTCCAAGGTATCCAATAGATACAAATGATACCCCTGAGGGAAGGGCCAGGAATAGAAGGGTCGAGTTTATACTGGTTAAAGAGAAGAGATAGATTTTAAGTATGTTTTAAGATGATAATCGAGAACCCGTTATGGTGAGCAACTCGAGTTTCAGAAATGATATGGAAAAAGCACCGGACCCCCTGGGGTCGTAATTATTTTTCGAGTACAAATATCCCGTTGTAGGCAAAGAGATTTGGCATAAACCTGATTATACGTTTTTTCCCCGTAAATATTCTATCGATAATTCTTATGTTTTCCTTTCTACAGAACTGGATAAAGTCCCTGATACTGAGAAAATGAAGATTTGGTGTATCATACCAGCTGTAGGGTAGTGAGTGAGTAACAGGCACCGTTCCCAGTACTGTTATCTGAAATCTTGCTTTAATATGGCAGAAGTTAGGAAAGCCCACTATCACACGTTTTCCTATTCTCAATGCGCTAAGGATTGCTTCTCTCGGTTTATGAACCTGCTGCATTGTCTGATTGAAAATTACATAGTCGAAAAACTTGTCCGGATAGTCTATGAGTCCTGAGTCAATATCCTCATGAGATACACTTAATCCTTTTTCCACACACCTGTATATTGCCTTTTCGTTGATCTCTATGCCATAACCTTCGATGTTTCTTTTTGTAACAAGGTAGTGGAGTAATTCCCCTTCACCACAGCCGAGGTCCAGAACCTTGGAATTGGGTTCTATAATTCTGGCAATGATTTTGTGGTCAAGTCTGAGGTTCTCGTTGTTGTTTCTACCCATCAGTATCCCTGTGCTGTTGTACTATTTGGAGATCGGTTATCATTTATGTTTTTCATATGTTTTTTTGCTAATTTCCAATTGTTTTGTAACCTTCTGGAGGAAATGGATTATCAGTTTTGTTTCTTCTTCGAGCTCAATTAAGAAAGCATCATGTCCATAGTCAGATGAAATCTCGCAGTAAGTTACATCAACACCGTTAAGTTTAAGAGCCTTTACGATTTCTTTTGACTGGTATGGAGGATAGAGCCAGTCTGAGCTAAATGCTATTACCAGAAACTTTATATCCTTTACGACTCTGAATACCTCAACAAGGCTTTTTCCCTGTTGAAGGTCAAAATAGTCCATGGCTTTTGTAATGTAAAGATATGAATTAGCATCAAACCTCTGGATAAAACTATTTCCCCTGTACTGAAGGTACCCTTCCACTTCAAAATCCTGAGTGAAATCGTATCCGTAGGATTTCTTTTTGAGACTTCTCCCAAACTTTTGTTCCATACTTTTATCACTCATGTATGTTATATGACCTATCATTCTTGCTACTGCAAGACCTCTTGCCGGTATAGTTTTACCGTAGTAATCTCCGGAGAGCCAGTTAGGATCCGCCATTATTGCCTGACGTCCAACCTCGTCAAAGGCGATCTGCTGTGCCGAATGCTTGTATGTTGTTGCAATGGGTATGCATGATGTTAGCATGTGGGGATATTCAACGGCCCACTTTAAAGCCTGCATTCCGCCCATTGATCCGCCTGTAACACTAAGGAGTTTTCTAATACCAAGATAATATATAAGTCTCTTCTGAAGGTTTACCATATCTCCTATTGTTATAACGGGAAAGCTCAAACCGTAAGGTTTACCGGTTTTTGGATTAATGGAGCTCGGCCCTGTTGTGCCTTTACAGCCTCCCAGAACATTAGAGCATATTATAAAATATTTTTCAGTATCAAACGCCTTTCCTGGACCAATCATACCATCCCACCAGCCTGGTTTTGTATCACCGGGATGATATCCAGCTGCATGTGCATCGCCACTGAGTGCGTGGCAAATCAGGATGGCATTATCTTTATCTTCATTAAGCTGACCGTAAGTTTCATAGGCTACTGTTACATTTTCAAGGATTGCGCCTGATTCAAGCTCAAACTTTTCCTCTAGATTGAAGTACTTTGTTTCAACAATACCAACAGAACTCTTGTCGATTTCCATTTTTGTCTGCCCTGAAAAAATATCGAATGTTTTGATATATTGTTATATTAATTTAATATTTTCGTACAAATACTGTATAATTATTATATAATTAATAATGTTATTTTTTTATAGCATTATTTTCCAGAAAGTTAATTTAAGAAAAATAGAAAACTAACGGTGAAATGTAAATAAAAACATGTTCATATTTTAGATGATATTATTTGTTTCGAATAATTTTTCTTTCCCGGGGATTCATGGATGAGAGTTGCTATTGTGGATTTTAAAAGTTATGTGGAGACAGTAGAGGAAGCGCTGGATACCATAGGTGCTTCTGAAAAACTTCCAGACTCTGGCTTAATAATAATCAAACCAAATCTTACAAACAGTTCAAAGCCACCTGTAACAACACCTGTTGAGTTTGTTGAAGCTATTTTACTGTACTGTCAGAAACATACATCAGCAGAGATTGCAATTGGCGAGGGAACAGGTAGTGGCAGAACCATGGATGTTTTCAAAGCACTTGGATACTGTGACCTTGCAAATAAGTATAGAATAAGGCTTATAGATTTTAATACGGAAAATCCAGTACTCCTTAAAAATGGTAAAGCACTGGTACATAAAGAGTTTTATATGCCCGAGGTGGCCCTTGATAGTTACATAATATCGGCACCGATTTTAAAAGACCATATGTTCACAAAAACCACAGTTTCGATGAAAAATATGTTTGGGCTTGCGCCTCCGAGATACTATGGAGGAGCCTGGAATAAATCAAAACTCCATTCTCCATCGACTCATAAATCAGTATTTGACATATGTTTGTATAAATTCCCTTCACTTTCTATTGTAGATGCAAGTGTGGCTCTCTCCGGTAGTCATCTATCAGGTTCACCATTGAAACTTGGTAAAATTATAGCAGGGTTTGACCCTGTTAGCGTTGATGCAGTTGCCACGAGGATGCTTGGCCATGATCCGGAAAAAGTGGAATATCTGGTTCTTGCCAATGGTGTACTTGGAGAGATACCCCGTGTGGAAGGTGTGTTATGAATTTCTATTACTTATGTTTTTATTTTTTATAGAAGTTTTTGAAAATGCTATCTTACAATGCCTATCCTGTTTGGGGGCCAATACCTGAAGAGGGCTTTCCCGTATATGTCTTTTCTCTTTACAAAACCCCAGAACCTTGAATCGTTTGACCTGTCCCTGTTGTCTCCAAGCATGAAATAACAATCCTCAGGTACCGTTACGGGACCAAAAAAATCCCTGTGATTCATAAGGCTGTCTCCAGGCGGGATTATTTCAGGATCTGCATGATATTCAGGCCACCAGCCCTTTAGTTTTTTACCGTTGATATAAACCTCTTTTGCTATAATTTCAACTGTATCGCCTGGAAGTCCTATACACCTCTTAACATAAAACTTGGGCTGGGGATCAATGTTGACAAATCCCAGAGTCAGGGTGTATACAATTGGTGTCAGTAATTGAATAATAATATTTGGTGGTTCGTAATATGGTGCTAGAAATATTACTATGTCACCCCTTTTAGGATCCCTTATCGCGGGGAGGCGGAGGTCGGTGAATGGTATTTTAGCACCGTAGATGAATTTTGCAGCGACAATAAAATCTCCTACCTCTATTGTTGGGATCATAGAACCGGTTGGAATCTTGTATACATCAACGACAAAAGTTTTGATAAAAAGTGCAATTACTAGGGCAAGGAAGATTGCCTCAAGGTTTTCTCTCAACTTGCTTTTCTGCTTTTTCTTTCTTTTGGATTTTGTGTTGGATTTTGTGTTTTCCTGGGAAGATTCCTGCTCTCGGGGATGGTTCTGCCTGTTTTTTGCTTTTATCATTGTGTTTTGGGGTATAGATATTTTTATGTTCTGATAAATATAATAAATGAATAATAATTTAACAAGAAATAGATATAAATTGATTGCGCTAAAAATTGAATAATCCTGGAAAAGTGGTATAATTAGATTATTAATTTTGTATTGATATGATAGAGTATCTTTAAAATTAAATAATTTATTATTTATTGTTTTGAATGCTATGAATGTTTTAAGGAGATTGCATTGGTAGATAGGACCCAGAAAGAGATCACAAATCCCGAGAGAATTAAGAGAATTATAGGGATACTTCGCCTTGACGGGAGAGATATAGAATTGCATCTTCCAAATTATATAGAAATTGGGAAGATTCATCATACAGGGCATGAAAGTTTTAATGTCAAATTATCCAGCGAGCTTATAGACCTGAGCGGTGAAAATCCCGAATATATTTATATAAACTTTGTTTTCTCGGGTGTTGAGCTGTTTGGCAAATGCCAGTTTATAGAGCAGAGCAGAGAATATCTAACACTTGGCTATCCAGAGTCTCTCTCGTCAAGGACAAAGAGAAGATATCCGAGAGTAAAACTTTCAGAGGAATTACCCGCATGGTTGAGTCTCTATGATTTTTCAGAAATTTACCAGGCAGAGCTTTCACCGGAAGAAATCCCTATAGAATATTCAAGAATATACTGGGAGGCGAAGAGAGAAGAGGTAGATATCAAGAAACTCCTCCTCATGATTGGAAAGGAGTTGAAAAATATTTCACCATTCACCGAGCTTGTTATATATAACGAGCAAAATAAAAATACACATGATGCTTATATTATAAGGAAATCAGGTAAGATACTTTTTATTAATGATTGTTCGAGTGTTCAATCATATACACGTTTTATCCCATCAGAAAAGATTGTAAATTATAGCTTTCTATTGAATGAAAGCAGGCTGAGAGGAGTGTCCAAAGAAGAGACAATCAATGAGCTTAAAAAAATAATAAATGAGGACAGGCGACTTGGCTACTCTTCAAAGCTAATTGCCCCAATATTCAGCAAGAAAGGCGTAATTGGTCATATTAAGGTTGTTCAGAAAGGGGATAAAAAAATAACTCCGGAGGATGTGAAGAATATTATTGCACTGTCACGGCTTTTGTCCATGGGGATGCAGAAAACCACATTTGTTCCGAGAGTTGAGAGTGCAATACCTGGAAGCGTGGTGGATATAAGTGAAGGTGGTGTTTACCTTAAGGTGCTTAATGATTCTGCAGGGGCTGATATACCGGAAGGAGCAAATATAGAGGTTAGATTTGTTCTTAAAGATAGAGAGATTACTATAAAGGGTAAGGTATGTCGGAAAAACCCGGAAGAAAAAAGTTATGGAGTTAAGTTTTCAGATCTCACCGATGATGAGAGGGAAGCCCTGCATAATTTTATCGAAGATATGCTTAAAAAAAGATCTCAGAAGGGGTAACCACTTCATTCCTCTTATTCTCATATTTTATTATTTTCATGATGGATGAAATCAGATAAATTTCTATTCTGTAATAAAATTAATGATATTTTAAAACATCGGTTTGAGGTTTGAAAATGAAGAGATTTGAGGGCAAGCTCTGGGGAGCAGCCCTTGGGTTCTCTTTTGGAGGACCCATAGGTGCGATAATAGGGGCTGCAATAGGTCATATAATAGATTCCACTTCTGAGAAACAGGTTCATTATGGTAAAGCTGCACAGAAGCAGCTTGGCTTTGTTACAAGTCTAATTCTCCTGCTTGTTGGAACGGCAAAAGCTGATGGGCAGGTGAGTCCACAGGAAGTTCAGACTATAAAGAGATTTTTTGCTACCCAGCTCGGTTATAGAGGGAGAGAGTATCAGCTTATAGAAAAAATTATCCACGAATCTATCCACAGACCAATTGACATTCAGGGTGTTTGCTACCAGATAAAGACTCAAACGATGTATGAAGAAAGACTTTTTCTTTTAAGACTTAACTATGAGGTTGCAACATCTGATGGGATTCTGAGTCCTCGGGAAGAAAAGTTCATCGAGGATGTTGCTACTCTCTTAGAGATTGAGCCGTATGATTTTGCCATGATCAGAAATATGTTTTCGGCGTACAGGTCGCAGGGTGGTACTTACGGTAATGGGGCTTCAATGGGAACATCGAGAACATCCAGTAGGATTTCTGATCCCTATGCTGTACTGGGTATTTCACCTTCCAGTTCAAACGAGGAGGTGAAGAAGGCATACAGAGAGCTGGCCAATAAGTACCATCCCGATAAAGTATCGCATCTCGGAAATGAGTTCATCGAGCTGGCAAAAAAGAAGTTCATTGAAATTCAGGAGGCATACCAGCGTATAAAGGCCGAGAGAAACATTGAATAGAAAAGTAGATCAAATGAAAGTAATTGATATATTTCAATATTATACTTATTTTAACATTGTTATTAAGTAAAATTAAATGATTATTTTATCAATTTAAATTTCAAGAATATTTAAATGACATCAGAAACCAAAAATGTTCCTCAGTTGATAAATGTTGCCGGCGAGATAATGGAGCGTATCAGAACCCTTGTACATAAACAGGTTGACAGGAGAAGGATTGCCATTGAAATAGAGAAATTGAGAACAATTCAGGAATCTTTGGATGAGGAAATGAGGGGAATAGATATAAAAAGAGTGATTCACTATGTAGATAGACCCGATCCTGAGGTTGACAGGCTGGTAGAGCTTTACAGAAGAAAGTTTTTCGCTGTTCTGCTTGAAGATTACGAGAAGGCGAAAGCCTTGAATGATGAAATCGAAGAAATTGAGAAAAACCTGCCATAGTTATTTTTATTGTAATTGATCAATTTTTCCAGAACCGAAGTATTATATTCAAAATGAAGAATATTACAAAACAGTATGTTTGTTGGATCTCAGGTCTGTTCCTCGGTAAACTTTGAGTATGCCTGATAATCCATAAGAGCAGAAATTTCGGAACTGTCTGAAATTTTTATTTTGAATACCCATCCCTCGCCGTAGGGATCTTTATTTATAAGTTCTGGTGTATCCTCAAGTTGTTTATTGAAATCAATTATTTCGCCACTCAAAGGAGAGATTAAATCAGAAACGGATTTTACCGATTCAACCGTGCCCACGACCTCATCTTTTTTCACACTTTTACCTTTTTCTGGCATCTCGACAAAAACGATATCCCCCAGTTCTTTCTGGGCGTAATCAGAAAGTCCCACAGTTGCATTACTATTGTCAATATAAACCCAGAGATGGTTTTTTGTGAACTTGAGTTCTTCTTCTTTCATACTATCCCCCGTTTAGGTTTTGTTGAATTTTTGTCATTGCTGATCTGAGTATTTTAATATTCAAACCCTTAATCGTCAATTAATCTTGAAAATAAATTTTTATATTAATATCCTTTATTCTGGAGGGGATTTTCAACGTGACATTCCGAATATTTTGAATGGATATTTTTAAGGAGTAGAAAAATTACTCTAGACCAGGAGGTGAAGAAATGGATAGGGATGCTGTTCTGGATATAGCGAGAGAATGGATGGGGGATGGATTTGATCGGGAGACGAGGAACGAGATCAGGGTCCTTTTTGATGAAAAAAAGTTTGATGAATTGTATGACAGATTTAGAAAAAGCCTTGAGTTTGGAACTGGTGGGATGAGAGGCCTTATGGGAGCCGGTACCAATAGAATGAACAGGTACACTGTGGGCCTTGCCACCCAGGGTCTTGCTAATTACCTGAATAAAAACAAATGTGGGACTGAGAAATGCTCTGCAGTGATAGCCTATGATTCCAGGAATAATTCAAAAGAGTTTGCCAGGGAAACGGCATGTGTTCTTGCAGGAAATGGAATAAAAGTATATATCTTTCCTGAACTGCGACCAACACCTCTTCTCAGCTATGCGGTAAGGTATTTTAAAGCTTCCGTTGGAGTTGTGATTACCGCGAGTCACAATCCAAAGGAATACAATGGATATAAGGTATATGGAAGCGATGGATGCCAGGTTGTACCACCTGAAGATAAGATGATAGTCGATGAGGTTGGAAGAGTTAGTATAAATCAGATAAAAAAGGTTGAGTATGAGCGGGCTAAAGCGGATGGGATGATTGTAGAAATTTCACGGGATGTTGAGGACGCATACATTAGGGATGTAGTAAAACTGGCAAGCAGGATAAAGTCTGGTTTTCCCGGAACTCCGGAAAAAACTGATATTGATAAACTGAAAATTGTGTATACACCCCTTCATGGAACCGGAATAACAATGGTTCCGAGAGCCGTCAGCGAGGCAATGGGGATTGAGCTCTTATGTGAGAAGGTTCAGAGTATTCCGGATGGTAATTTTCCGACCACTGTTTCTCCCAACCCTGAAGAGCATCAGGCTCTAGAAAGGGCTATTGAGTATGCAGCCTCCGAGGGTGCCGATTTTGTTCTTGCAACGGACCCGGATTGTGACAGGCTTGCAATTGCGGTTGGGGATGGGAATGGCGGTTTTAAACAGTTGACGGGAAATCAGATAGGATGCCTGTTTGCCGAAATGCTTCTCGATTGTTATAAAACAGGTGGTAGTTTACCTGAAAATCCCATGATAGTTTCCACCATTGTTTCGACTGAATTAATATCCGATATTGTTAAGAATTATGGGGTTGGAGTTGACTTTGTGCTTACTGGATTCAAGTATATAGGTGAAAAAATCAGGCGCTATGAATCTGAAGGGAAGAACTTTCTGTTTGGTTTTGAAGAGAGCTATGGCTATCTGGCAGATACCTTCGTCAGGGATAAAGATGGCGTCATTGGGTCGGTACTTTCAGTTTTGATGATCCAGTATGCACTTGCAAAATATGGTTCGATTTTCAAAATGCTTGAGGAAATGTATCGAAAGTACGAGATTTATAAGGAATATCAAAAATCCTTCGTTTTTGAGGGAGAGGAAGGAGAGAAGAAGATCAGGGATACGATGGAAGCGTTGAGGAATAATCCACCATCCGAGATCTCTGGGGGAAAAGTGGTTTTGATAAAGGATTACAAACTTCAGAAAGAAAAGGATCTCAAGAATGGGACAGATGCTGATATAAAGGGACTTCCTGTATCGAATGTGCTCCAGTTTTATACCGATAACGGTATCAAGATATCCGCAAGGCCTTCTGGAACTGAGCCAAAAATAAAGTTTTATTTTCAGATTAAACAGCCGTTAACCGGTTCACTTGAAGAGAATGAAAAGAAACTTGACGAGAAATTTGAGAAGGCATCGGATGATTTTTTCAGACTAATTGGATTTTAGGCTGAATATCCAGTTTCTTGAAAATAGAAACCCGAATGCAAAATTGAACTAAAAATGTTGGAGTGCCGGCAAACTTCGAACAATTTATATTTGCAGGTATCTTTATCTCGTAAAAACAATTTACATTTTATTATGTAAACCTAAGTTTACCTTTTTAATTAATTGCAAGGTATGTGTTAGATCAGGCTATATGAATTTGGACGGATAATAGGTTTTATAAATGCAAGGCAATTCTCAATCATGATTTTTGAATAAGATTATTTATTATAATTTTTATCTCTCTGAGAAGTTCTTTTTCTATTTCTTCTTCACTTACATTTTTTACAGGTTTTCCTTTGGCAAATATGGTGGCCATTCTATTTTTACCTCCCGCAACTCCGATATCCGCTGATTTTGCTTCACCTGGTCCATTTACATTGCATCCCATAACTGCTACTGTAATGCCGCCATAATCCTCCATCTTTATGCCTTTTTCCCTCAATTTTTTGTCGAGACGATTTATCTGCTTTTCAATCCTTGTTGCAAGCTCTTCGATATTCATGGTACACCTTCCGCACATCGGACAGGAGATGACCCTGTAGGATGCTTTACCGTACCCCAGGGTGGTGAAACTGAGTTTGATATTCTGAAGGTATCGATTGATCTCGCTGTGATGAAGCTGGTTGATAACGTCAACACAAACGCCATTTAACAGTCCCTGTTCAAGGCAGTAGGCAAGCTTGATCAGCTCGGAAAGCTTTTTTGATGAGAGTAAGTAGGATTTGTCTTGGGCATTTATGTTGTCTCCCCGGGGCTGACTTTTTCTGGTATATCTAAGAGCAATGTCTTCAAAGCCAAAAAAGTTTCCTCCTCCTCTTTCAGCTGTGTATTTCAAAATAATGGGAATATGTTGTTTCTCTTTTAGTTTTCTGAGTAGTTCTAATTCCTCTCCTGTTTCTGGTATTTTTATAAATAACAGAAAGTCATCAGTAAAGGAACCCCTAATTTCTGTCTTTTTGGTTTTAGAGAGTTTTTCTACAAATGGGATTATTGCACTCCTGAGATTTTCACTGGTTAAATTATCTATGTCGATGATTACTCCTTCAGGATTCAAATTAACGAGAGGTTTATTGTCTTTTTGTAGTAAAATGTCCTCGTGGAATATGATTTGGTGTAATGTATCTCGTATATTTTTACTTTCCTTGGAAAAGTCTTTGGAAAAGTCTTTTTGTTGTTCCGCTATATTTTTAAAAATTCTATTAAGGTCTTTGATATTCTGGAAGAAACTTTGGCAATCTGTATCCTTCAACTTGAAGTAAATTGAAACTCTATTTTTCTCAAAAATCTTTTCAAGTTCTCTATATTTAATACCTCTGGATTTTAAATCTTTTCTTTTCTCTTGTTTTTTTGACGTTAAAGGTAAGGCAACCTGAAAAGCTGTTTTTACAATTATCTCAGGAAGATATTTTTCCTTCTGTTTTGTTAATATCTCTGGGAAGTTTAATTCTCCTGTTTCATTGCTATTTTCTGGATTCTCTATGGTTATTAAGAAATAGGTAATGTCTTTTGTCAGTATTAGCTCGTCAGGCGGAGTATTCTGAAGCCATTTTATAAATGAATGTAGGCTGGAAAACCTGATAAATAGTCTTATTTCTTTATTTAATTTGATCACGGGTCCCATTAAAATCCTTCCATTTCATTTTAAAAATAACTATGATTGCTTTACCGGTGTACGGATATTTCTACGGTATCTTATTACCCTTTTACAATATATTTCAATTAATATTGATTTTGTAACATCCCTCATGTAATTTATAGAGAAACAGGAGAAATATCCATTATGGGAAAGGTCATTACACTGTTAACAGATTTTGGATTGAAAGATAGCTATGTTTCCGAGATGAAAGGGGTTATATATTCTCTTCTTCCCGATGTTGCTATTGTTGATATAAGTCATGAGGTTCGTCAGGGAGATATTTCATCGGCCAGTTTTCTGCTATTGAGGGCATACAGGTATTTTCCGAGAGGAACGGTACATCTTGTAGTTGTTGATCCAGGTGTTGGTACGTCCAGAGAAGTTTTATGTTGTAGAACAGAAAATTATTATTTTATAGGTCCGGATAATGGAGTGCTTGCACCGGCTGCTGAAAATGATAACCTTAAATATATATTTTCCCTCAATCTTGAAGAATTGCCTGTGGCTTTAAAGGAAGTTTTTTCAGGTTCCTTTATCCTGGAGAAGATAAAAACCCCCAGTTCTACGTTTCACGGTAGAGATATCTTTGCTCCATTTGCATGTTATGTATCAACGGGTTCTCCCATAATAAGGCTTGCGGTGAAAAAAGAAAGGATGGTTGCCACATCACTTCCGAAGCCAGTGCTGACCGAGGGTGGTGTGAAAGGGCATATTATTTACGTTGACAGGTTTGGTAATCTGGTTACAAATATCAATGTTTCGCTCATAGAGAAGGACAGTGAAGTATTTCTCAAAAGCGGATATCAGGTTATATCATTTGGTAAGCTGAAAAGGGCTTATGCTGAGGTAAAACAGGGTGAACCGCTGGCCCTGATTGGTTCGTTTGGTACCCTTGAGATTGCGGTTAATGGAGGTAATGCATCGGAAAAATTAAATGCAACAGTGGGTGATGAGGTGTTGGTTATGAAAAAATAAATTGTTCGTGTATTACATGTGGTATGAGTGATGTATTAGAGGCTTTTGATAGATATAAATATCTGTAAAAACATATTATCCCGCCTTTCCTGTGATTAACTTTTTGTATTTCATTTTGATGAAACAGGATTTTACGTATTGTAATCGGGAGAAGTTGATATGGTAGATATTAAACTCTTGAGAGAGAATCCAGAAATTTTCAGAGAGGGAGCTAAAAAGAAGGGTTTTGATATTGATATCGATGAAATACTCATGGTGGATGAAAAGAGGAGAAAACTCCAGTTCTCGATTGATAATCGAAAGAAAGAGCTTTCGGAAAAATCAAAACAAATGGGAAAACTCTCACCGGAGGAGAAAGGAAAGCTTCAGGAAGAGTTAAAGGAGTTTTCACGAAAAATAAAAGAAGATGAGAGAGCTCTGAGGGAGCTTGAACAGAAGCTTAACACCCTGCTTCTTCAGGTACCGAATCCACCAATGGATAATGTCCCTGAGGGTAAGGATGAATCCGAAAATGTAGAGATAAAGAGGGTTGGAGAACCTCCTGATTTTGATTTTAAACCAAGGGATCATGTTGAGCTTGGTCTGATGCATGACCTCTTTGATATTGAGAGAGGCTCAAAGGTGGCAGGTACGCGCAGTTACTACCTCAAAGGGGATGGAGCACTTCTTGAAAATGCACTTATGCGATATGCAATTGATGTTCTCGTTGATAGAGGATACACGCCTTTTGTAACCCCGGTTATTGTGAGAGAAGAGTGTATGGTGGGAAGCGGGTATTTCCCGGTTGGAAGGGAGGAGGCGTACGAAATTCCGAGGGATGGTCTTTTTCTGATTGGTACATCCGAGGTGACACTTGTTTCCTACCATATGGGTGAGATACTTTCAGAGGAAGAGCTACCGAAGAAATATGCGGGGTATACAACCTGTTTCAGGAGAGAAGCTGGTAGTTATGGGAAGGATGTCAGAGGTCTGTACAGGGTACATCAATTTCAGAAGGTTGAGCAGGTAATCATCTGCAGGGCTGATGAGGATGAGATGATGAGATATCACAGTGAACTTTTGGAGAATGCAGAGTACATAGTCGGTTCACTGGGGCTGTATTACAGGGTGGTTGAGGTTTGTACCGGTGAAATGGGACTGGGACAGGTTAAAAAGCATGATATAGAATGTTATATGCCTGGCAGGGGAGGCTGGGGTGAAACCCATTCGTGCTCTTCTTTCAGGGATTTTCAATCTAGACGTTCTAGAATAAGATATAAATCCTCAGGTGGAAAGAATCTATTTCCATATACCCTGAATAATACTGCAGCCGCAAGTCCCAGATTGCTTATTGCAATTATTGAACAATTCCAGCAGAGGGATGGTAGTATAATCATACCAAAACCACTGAGACCATATATGAACAATAGAGAAAAAATTGGTTGATAATTAAGGATTGGAGGTTTGACTAATGGTAGAGAAGGAAAAAACCAGAATTGGATGGATTGGCACGGGTGTTATGGGAAACTCGATGTGCTCTCATATTATAAAAGCAGGCTATGGTGTTACGGTCTATAACAGAACCAGGTCGAAGGCCGAAAACCTTCTTGAAATGGGAGCAAAGTGGGCCAATAGTCCTGGAGAAGTAGCAGAGAACTCTGATATTATTTTTACAATTGTTTCCATGCCCGGAGATGTCGAAAATGTGTATCTCGGAGAAAATGGTGTGCTTAAAGGGTTGAAGAAGGGCAGTATTGGAGTAGATATGACCACAAGCAGTCCAGGGTTGGCAAAACGGATATACGATGAGGCAAAAAAGATAGGAGTAGAGATGCTCGATGCGCCTGTTTCTGGCGGTGATGTTGGTGCTCGTGAGGGAACGCTTTCAATAATGGTTGGTGGCGATAAACGTGTTTATGAACGCGTTCTGCCTCTTTTCAAGCTCATGGGTAAAAATGTCTCTTACATGGGGCCGGCGGGGAATGGTCAGCATACAAAAATGGCGAATCAGATACATATTGCCACAACAATGATTGGTGTTGTTGAATGCCTTCTATATGCTTACAAGGCAGGGGTCAATCTGGAGGATGTGATAAGGGCTGTTGGCTCTGGAGCAGCTGCAAGCTGGAGTATTAATAATCTCGGTCCAAGGATAATAAAGAGAAACTTTGACCCCGGATTTTTCATAGAACATTTTATAAAGGATATGGGGATTGCACTGGATGAAGCGAAAAAGATGAATTTGAGCCTGCCGGGATTATCGCTCGCCCATCAATTTTATATTGCTGCAAAGGGTATGGGATTTGGAAAACTTGGTACCCATGCGCTTGCCCTTGTTTTTGAGAAGCTGAATAATATGGAGATAAAATAGAATATTTTTATTTTACGGAATAATCCTAATCTCTGTTCTTCTGTTTTTTGCCCTGCCCTCCGGGGTGCTGTTGTCTGCAATTGGTTCGCTTTCTCCTTTCCCTATTGCTTTGATTCTCTTTGAGTTTATTCCGTTTCTTATCAACCAGTCTGCAACCACCCTTGCCCTTAACTCTGAGAGTTTCTGATTGTAATCCTCGGGTCCAGTTGAATCTGTATGCCCTATTATCTCAATCTTTAGCTCTGGGTTTGTCTTCATGAGGGTAAGTATTTTTTCCAGTGTTTTAATTGCCAGTGGTTCAAGGTTCGCACTATCCGATTTAAAATGTATACTATGAGTTACTATCTTCTGCTCCTGGTAGACCGGCTCGAGACTAAGTTCTAGTGGTTCTGTTGATAGATCATCTATTGCCTTTTCATCGGGAAGTGTAATGGTTTTGAATGTATAACCTGGGGCCGAAACAATTATGTCTGTTTTGCCTTTTTCAGGGATTTCTATTTTGAACTCACCCTCTCTGAACTCCTTTGAAATGCTTTCTATCTGTCCGCTTTCTAGCTCTGTATGTGCTTCTACCTTTCCAGAGAGGGGTTTTCCAGTTCTTTTATCCTTGACCTTTCCCGTGATCGTTTTTTTTGGGATTTGCTCTTCAACGCCCTGTATTTGAGATTTACCTTCAGGCTTCGCTTGTGTTATTTGTTCGCCCCCGGATTTTATTTCTCCGGATATCTGTGCTGGTTCTTTTTCTTCGACCTTTTTGCTTTTTTCTGGTATTTTTCTGGCAATCTCACCAATCTTTTCTTCAGTCGGCGGTTTTTCGTATGATTTGCCGAAAGCATAGAGTTTATTACCCGCTGTAAGAAACATGACCCCTCCACGTAATGTTAATGAAGTTGGGGCTCCTTCTTCTATCTTTATCCGGTTAATTACCTTTCTGTTTATTGTATCAAAAAGGATTGTTTCCCTTTTCATTTTATCTATTATGAGAAGAGTGCTTCCGGCTGCAGCAAGAGATGAGGGCCCAGAGGCAGTAAATAATTCTTCAAGGTTCTCTGTTTTTGGGTTGAGCCTGAGTATTTTGCCATTCTTTATAGGAATAAAGATGCTTTCATAGGAATATATTGGATTTGATGCGGGAGAATCCTCAAGTTTAATTATCCCGATCTTTTCACCTGTTTCTGCATTTAGAATGAAAAGCCCCTCAGATGCGAGGAGGTAGAGTTTACCATCGTAGACGAGAGGAGAGAATATTTCTGGCGAGTTCGGTATCTCAAAGCTCCATTTTGTTGTCCCATCATTTGCATTTAGAGAATAAAGCACAGCTCTTTCTTTACCGTACTCTTTCGAGACCGTGTAGACCATTCCATTCCAGTATGTGGGAAACCCTCCGTATGTGTATATATCATCCCTTTCCCATATGAGATGCCCGTTTCTGAGCTCTCTGGCGTAGAATCCTTTTCTGTTTCCATAGAATATTTTGTTTTCGGCAATAGTAGGCGTTCCGTAGAAGCCGTAACTGGGATCTCTCCTTGCCCAGATGAGTTTACCAGTTTTTCCGTCCAGGCAGTATAGGAACCTTCCGGCCGGGAGGTATAACATCCCTTTAAAGAAAACTGGCATTCTCGTAAGGGGTGAATCGGCCTGAAATCTCCACATCACTCTGCCATTTTTACTGTCCAGGCAATACAGGTTTTTGTCTGTGGAAACAACATACACCCTGTCATTTATCGGTACGGGATTATAGAGAAATCCTCTTGATGAAAATCTCCAGATCTGGCCTAATCCGGAAGGCAGGAGTCCGTCGTTGTTACCGGTTAAGTATTGATTCCCCATGTAAGTTGGCCATTCTTCTGTAATTGAAAATGCCACTGTTGCTTGGACTGATAGAAAAACTGCCATGATGAGGACAGCCAGGATTATTTTATATGGGGGCATTTGAATCCTTCCACGTTTGTTCATTCGGGGTTTGTTTGCCCGGGATTCTTTC
>CAZFGQ010000042.1:0-1576 GCA_964518675.1 uncultured Spirochaetota bacterium | reverse complement strand
CGGGATTCTTTCGTTCGAGATTCTTTCATGCACTACCACATTTGATTTTAAAATAGTAATCTTTTTTATTATATTTTAAATGTGAGGCCTTTCCCGGGATTGGTGAATAATTTTATTCCTTTTGGATGTATAAAACTTTACCTTCCTGGATCGAGTTGTAGTTCTTCATTTGTATCGAGTAATCTTACAGTGCTTCAATATTCCCAACTCTGTGTTTCTGCGAAGATAAATGGGTGAGGAGGTGAGTTATGCTCATTACAAAGTCCCAGATCGAGGAATTACTGAACTACAGATACGATGGTGTTCCCGTAGTTTCCGTTTATCTTTCAATATTTCCATCTGGGAGCAATGAGGGAGATCATGTTGCTGCCATTAAATCTCTGGTCCATAGAAGTAAGGAAAAGTTAAACGGTACAAGTTTTAAGGAAGAAGAAATAGAGGCAATTCACAGGGAATTTGAGAAATTGATTGATTATGTTGAAAATCTCAAAAATCCAGGTTTTAAAGGGCTTGCGCTGTTTTCGAGGGTTAATAATGGTTTTTTCCAGGTTTATGAGCTCGATGATCCGGTAAAAGATAACCTCATTGTTGATAAGTATCCGTATATACGCCCCCTTTTCGCCATACTGAGGATGTACCGAAGAGCGATAGTCCTTCTTTTCAGGCAGGATAAACTCAGGGTTTTTGAGGTTTTCGGAAGCAGGATTAAAGAAGAAATTGATCTGTTCACCAGGTTGAGATACGATATGAGGGGCAATGATTATATATTTATTAACGAGAAGAAAATCCAGCATCGCAAGGAATCAGAGTACCATAAATTTTTACGAGAGGCATCGAATGAGGTTCTTGAGCTTTTTATGAAGAGAGGTGCCAATTATATCCTGCTTGGTGGATACAAGCAGGTGGCTGAAGATTTTTATAAACACATGCATTCTTATTTGAAGGATAGGTTTGCTGGCTACCTTGATTTACCATTTGATGCTCAGGAGAAGGAGGTTCTTGAGAAAACGAGGTTGGTTATTGCACAGAAAGTTGAGGAAGAGGATAGAAAAATTGTTGAAAAAATAAAGGAAGAGCTATCGAAGAATGGAGATGCATGCTGCAGCATTTATGATGTGCTGAAGCATTTAATGTGTGGGGCAATTAGCCTTCTTGCGGTGGAAGAGGGATATACCATGCCGGGCTATATGGATTCAAAGAATGGCTTTTTATACGTGTCAAGGGATCAGGCCTCCGGTGCGGGAGATTCTATTATTGAAGTTTCAGATATAATAAATGAAGCTATTGATGAAGCAATGCATCAGGGAGCAGAGATCAGAATCGTTAGGAATAAAGAGCTGATGGAAGGCCTTGAGCATATTGCCGCCCTGCTGCGTTTTAAAGTGCAGTAAGTTATGCATGGTTCTTGTGTTGATCCGGGTATCCCCTGCCACGGAGACCATTGGAAGGTTTGTTATGTGCCGGTAAGTTCCGCATGGTGCTTGTGTTGATCCAGGTTTTAGAATACATTTAGTGGTTAACTTTTAAATATGTTATACGCTGAACGTTACAAGATTTATACCGGTTTATATAGAAA
>CAZFGQ010000041.1:2715-23458 GCA_964518675.1 uncultured Spirochaetota bacterium | reverse complement strand
TATTAAAAAATTAACTTTTTTGATTATTAATTTCTTGACAATTTCGGCTAATTTTGATACTAATCTATGAACGCTTCTTTTAACTCTGATACATTGAAATTACTTTAATGAAACATAATATAACTTCCATTCAGCTAGAATCTTTATTTAACATGAATAAAAGTTTAAAAGATTATAGATTAACATATTTTTACAGTCCTTTTCTGGAGGGTTCTAATGTCAACAGGTTATGAAGAGGCTATTAGAGAGATAGTCGAAAAATATGGGAAGGATAGTAGGCGTTTAATGGACATTGCCATTGAGGTGCAGGAGAGGTTTGGTTATATCTCCGAAGAAATGATGAAAAATATAGGAGATGCGCTTGGTATACCTCTTGTAAAAGTTAGAGATACAGTAAGTTTCTACAGTTTTTTCAAAAGAGAACCGGGCGGAAAGAATGTTATAAGAATCTGTAACAGTGTGGTAGAGAAGTTAAATGGAATGGACAAAATTGTTGAGGCGTTTGAAAAGGAAACAGGGGCTCAGATTAATGGAGTAAGCGGGGATGGAGAGTTTGAATTACGATATACCCCGTGTATAGGGATGAGCGATCAGCCTCCCTCTGCTTTAATAAATGGCATACCGGTAACCAAGATTAGTCCTTCCGAAGTTAAGCATATCGTTGATAATATTAAAAAAGGCAGATATTCAAGGGAAAAAGCTTCAGATGCAATTAGCTGGGTGGACAAAAATATTAGACAACCGGGACCGGTTGTATTTGCTCCCATGGAAAAGGGAAAGGCAATCAGAGCTGCTCTGAATATGAGTCCTGAAGATGTTATCAATGAAGTAACAAATGCGAGATTGAGGGGTAGGGGAGGAGCCGGTTTCCCTACGGGTATGAAATGGAGCTTTTGTCGAAAAGCCAAGGGAGAAGCACACTACATTATCTGCAATGCCGATGAGGGTGAGCCCGGAACATTTAAAGATAGGACGATCCTTACCGAGGTTCCCGACCTAGTTTTTGAAGGAATGACAGTTGCGGGTTATGCGATAGGTGCTACGGAAGGGTATATGTATCTGAGGGGAGAATACATATACCTTAAAGATTATCTCGAGCAGGTTCTGGAAAGAAGAAGAGAGCTTGGGCTACTTGGAAAAAATATATGTGGCAAAGAAGGCTTCAATTTTGACATAAGAATCCAGGTTGGAGCAGGGGCTTATGTCTGCGGCGAGGAATCGGCGTTAATTGAGTCTCTCGAAGGCAGCAGAGGTGCACCAAGAGACAGACCTCCATACCCGGTAACTTCTGGATATATGAATCAGCCCACCGCTGTAAATAATGTTGAGACACTTTGTTGCGCAGCGAGGATTCTTGAAAAGGGAGCTGAGTGGTTTGCCAGCATGGGTACAAAGGATTCCACCGGAACAAAGCTCCTCAGTGTTTCTGGCGATTGTGAAAGACCAGGTGTTTATGAGCTTGAATATGGTATTACAATAGATAAACTTCTTGAGGTTGTAGGTGCAAATGATGCGCAGGCTGTTCAGGTAGGGGGTCCTTCGGGTACTTGCGTTGCTCCGAAAGATTTTGGAAGAAAGATTTGTTTTGAAGAGCTGCCAACGGGCGGTTCGGTAATGATATTTAACTCCAAGAGAAATCTTCTGTGGATAGTCCGGGAGTTTATTGAGTTCTTTATCGAGGAATCTTGTGGCTGGTGTGCTCCTTGCCGTGTTGGCACAACGATGCTGGCAAGGAAACTGGATAAGATACTGGCTGGGAAAGGTTCTCAGGTTGATTTAAAGGAGCTTGAAGAACTGGCAAATACGGTTAAGAAAATGAGCAGATGCGGACTTGGCCAGAGTGCGCCGAATCCGATTTTAACAACTTTGAAAAACTTTAAGGCTCTGTACGAGGAGCTTTGTAAGGCTGAAGATTATATTCCACCATTTGATTATGAAAAAGCAATAGCAGCTGGTATTGAGATAGCAGGTAGGGAGCCTGTAGTGGAGGAGGAGTAAAATAGGGAAGGAGTAAAACAAAGGAGTAAAAAATGGATAAGATAACAATCACAATTGATGGAGTTGAAATAGAAGCAAAGCCTGGGCAGACCATTCTTGAGGCAGCTCTTGCTGCAGGTATTTATATTCCACATCTCTGCTACCACTCGGACCTTGTTCCGGGTGGCCACTGCAGGGTATGTACAGTCGAGGTAAACGGGAAGTTTACAAGTGCCTGTACAATGCCCGTGCAGGATGGAATGATAATTCGTAACAATGCCGAGGATATTAACAGGGAAAGACGAAAAATTATTGAGATGCTTTTTGTAGAGGGAAATCATTTTTGCCCGTTCTGCGAGAAGAGTGGTGATTGTGAGCTCCAGGCACTGGCTTACAGGCTTGGAATGCTAACACCCATGCTTCCATATCTATATAAGCAAATAGAAGTCGATGCTTCTCATCCTGATGTCTATATAGATAGAAACCGGTGCGTGCTCTGTGGAAGATGTGTGAGAGCCTCAAGGGATATTGATAAAAAATATGTTTTTGGTTTTGAGAATAGAGGGATCAATAAGAAAATTGCGTTAAACTCAATGAATGGTCTGGGTGAAACAAATCTCAGCAAAGATGATAAAGCTGCATCAATATGTCCAACCGGTTGTATAGTTGTAAAAAGGGTTGGATATTCAAAACCATTTGGTACAAGGCTGTACGATAAAGAACCTATTGGTTCTGATATTGAGAAGAAACGTAAGTAATGATAATAAATTAGTAAAATATCTCCAGTGAAAGAGAGGGGAAAAATGGCTAAACCAAAAGTAGCAACAGCACACCTTACCGGTTGTTTTGGGTGCCATATGTCGATTCTTGATATTGATGAGAGAATACTTGAGCTGGTAGAACTTGTTGATTTTGATAAATCTCCAATAGATGATATAAAAAAGTTTACCGATCCTGTGGATATCGGAATAATAGAGGGTGGATGTTCAACTCAGGAAAATGTAGAGGTGCTGAAATCTTTCAGAAAAAATTGCAAGATTCTTGTAGCGATAGGTGAATGTGCACTGACGGGAGGAATTCCCCATCTGAGAAATATGGTTCCTTTAAAAGAATGTGTTGAAACGGCATATTTGAATGGTATTTCGGTTGTCGATGGTGTTATTCCAAATGATCCGGATATACCACTATTGCTCGATAAAGTTTACCCTGTTCATGAAGTTGTCAAAATTGATTATCTGATTCCAGGGTGCCCACCAAGGGCTGACGCAATATGGGCTGCATTAACAGCGTTACTTTCGGGGAAAGAACCAGAACTTCCCTATGAAGTATTAAAATATGATTGATTTCGGGGGTATATAGATGAGCTCAGAAACCAAGCTGAGAAAAGTAGTAATTAATCCGGTAACAAGAATAGAAGGACATGCAAAGGTTACCATAAGGTTTAACGAAGAGGGTAAAGTTGAAACGGCACGTATGCACATCGTTGAGTTCAGGGGATTTGAGAGATTTGTATTGGGGAGGCTCTATTGGGAGGCTCCTGTTATTGTTCAGAGGTTATGCGGGATATGTCCTGTGAGCCATCTACTTTGTGCCGCCAAAGCAATGGATATGATTGTTGGCGCCGATAAGCTTACACCTACGGCGGAAAAAATGAGAAGGCTACTTCATTTTGGGCAGATCTATCAATCACATGCCCTCCATTTTTTCCATCTCAGTGCACCTGATCTTCTTCTGGGATACGATGCAGATCCTGCTATAAGAAATGTAATTGGGATCATAAAAAAGGATAAGGAGCTTGCAACCCGTGCGGTTTTGATGCGAAAGTATGGACAGGAAGTTATAAAGGCAACTGCGGGGAAGAAAATACATGGTAATGGAGCCATCCCGGGTGGTGTGAATAAGAATTTAACGATAGAAGAGAGAGATTATCTACTAAAAGATATTGATAAGATGATTGAATGGGCCGTTGATGGACTCCAGCTATATAAAAAGCTTTATAAAAATGATATAGAAAGATTGTCGAAACTGGGTAGCTTTGAGTCAAACTTTGTCAGTATAGTGCGGGATGATGGTGCCCTCGAGATGTACGATGGTAAACTGAGGGCTAAGGATCCTGACGGAAAAATAATATTCGATAAAGTTGAACCAATCGACTATCTTGATTACATAAGAGAGGGAGTGAGAAACTGGAGCTACATGAAGTTTCCGTTTATATATAAACTCGGTCAGGAGAAGGGATGGTACAGGGTTGGACCGCTGGCAAGGTTGAATAACTGCGATTTTATTGATTCCCCTATAGCTGAAAAGGAAAGGCAGGAGTTTATGGAACTTGGCGGTGGAAGGCCAGTTCATTCAACGATGGCATATCACTGGGCAAGACTGATAGAGGTGGTTCATGCGGCCGAAAAGATGAAAGAGCTTCTGAATGATCCGGACCTTCAGGGAACCGATCTTGTTGTAACAGGTAAAAGAAGAAATGAAGGAGTGGGGATTCTGGAAGCACCGAGAGGTACACTTTTCCATCATTATAGGGTTGGGGATGACGATAAAATTACAATGGCTAACCTGATCGTCTCCACAACCAATAACAATCAGCCGATGAATGAGTCAGTAAGGCGTGTTGCTGAAGACTACCTTGAAGGACGGGAGATTACGGAACCACTTTTGAATCTTGTAGAGGTTGCGATAAGGGCATATGACCCTTGTCTCAGTTGCGCAACCCATGCAGTGGGTCAGATGCCCATCAAGCTAACCCTTGAAGATGCAAATGGAAATATAATCGATGAGAAGGTGAGGGGTTGAGTGGTAAAAAGCCGGTTTTAATCTATGGGTATGGAAACCCCGGAAGACTTGATGATGGATTGGGACCGGCTCTGGTAGAAAGAGTTTCTAAACTTGGTTTTGATTTTGTTGAAACTGATGCGAATTACCAGCTGAATATAGAAGATGCCCATAGTATTGCTGGTAGAGAACTTGTTATATTTGTGGATTCTTCGATTGAAGGGGGAGAGCCCTTTGTAATATCGAGGCTTATACCTTCAAGGGTAATAACCTTTACAACGCATCATGTGGATCCGAGTTCAATTCTGGCCCTGTGTGAGGATCTGTTTGATGAGTGTCCAGATGCCTGGCTAATGGCCATAAGAGGATATAGCTTTGGCTATGGAGAAGGTTTAAGCGGGGAAGGACTTAGAAACTTAGATAAAGCTATAGATTTTATAAAACTGGTATTATCATTATTTAAGGGGAAGAATATGGCAGAAAAACAGAAAACGATACTGATAATTGATGATGATCCCGATATAAGGGCTTCGATGAGAATAGTGCTCGAGTCTGCGGGTTTTTCTGTAGGAGAAGCCGGTGATGGTGAAGAAGGTTTAAAGGTGGCTGAGAAGATTAAGCCAGATGCAATAATAGTGGATTTAATGATGGAAACCGTAGATGCTGGTAGCAGGGTTTCTACCAGTCTAAAGGAATCGGGGTATAAGGGTCCGATATTCCTGTTGAGTTCTGCGGGAGATGCTGTGAGATATAATATTGATCCAAAAGAACTTGGACTTGCAGGAATATTCCAGAAACCCATTGATCATGAAGTTCTGATAAATACCCTGAAGGCAAAACTGCAGGACTGAGTTTTAATTATCCACAAGTGGTAATTTAATATATATTGTTGTTCCATAACCGTATTTGCTTTCAATTCTCATGGATCCACCATAGGTTTTGGTTATTTTTTTCACCAAAAATAGTCCCATTCCCGTGGATAAGTCAGATTTAGACTTCGTAGAGATGAATGGCTGGTCTACTTTTTTTAAGAGGGATTCAGGTATACCAGGACCATTATCCGAGATTATCATCTCTCCATTCTGAAAGTTGATTGTGACTTTCGATCCAGGCTGGCAGAAATCAATGCAATTTCTCAATACACTTTCTAAAATCCTTTTCAAATGGTTTTTATTCATATAAACTTCTGGTAGTTTGTTCAATATATTTACATTTATGTTTTTTTCCAGGATATCCCCTGAAACATTCTTTAATACAGAATTAAGCATTTTTGCTACATCCACTCTTTCGGGTTCGGGTTTAAGCCTCGAAAGATAAACGAGTTCTTCAAGCATATTATTCAATAATTTTGAGTTTGTAGCTATTTTCCTGCTGTAGATGTTTATATCATTGGCTGTTAGTGTATTTAAACTGGTTGACAGAAGGTTTGAAAAGCCAAGGATTGAGGATAGAGGGGATTTTAGTCCATGAGACACGTAGTGTATAAAATCTTCATACTCTTTTTCTTTTTTTGTCAGAGCTTTCTTAAGTTTTTCCAGTTCCCTTATTATTTTAGAAAATGTCAGGGATACAGAGGATATGAGGCCCGCTGTTGAGAGATACAATCTGTTATCGTTTTCAGGTAGTACAATATAGAGAAGAGGTTCAAGATCCACTATGAAGCATATGTGATTTTTTACCACCTCCCCAAATCCACATTTTTCACGATCCTGGATTACAAATGGTGGGTTGTCTTCGGCAATATAATTACATTTCGAGATTCTTATTATCTGGGATTTTCCATTAATTAGGATGCTATTGTATTCAGAACCTTTTTGCTTTTCAAGAAGGCATATGTGGTGCAGATCACCTGCCTCTGGATGACACGCTCTGAGTGAGTTCAAGAACCCCTTATATGTGGGAGGGATATATTTATCTGCAATTACTTCAGGTTCGGGTTTATAGATTATTTTAATGAACTCATCCAGTGTTTTTTTGATTATGTTATTATAGTCTTGCTCTACCATTATTCGATTTTACTCGATATCCCTTATAGAATCAAGACCCTCCGGATGTGGAAGAATATATCTTATTGGCTGAATTTTGCCGTTCTTTTTTACAACTTTCTCTACATATTTATTCTTTAATATTGAATGTTCAATCAGCAGGTCCTCCTCTATAATTGAACCAAATATATAGGTTGTGCCCTTTATCAGTACCCCACTTCCAATCCTGACTGGATACTCATCACTTCCTGTAATTCTGACACCAGTTTCAATCCTTACATTAGGTCCTATTTCAATGTTTCCCTGGAGAACATTTCCATTTAAAATCTGAACATTATCTCCAATGGTCATTTTCTGTTCAGGGTATGTGGATATAACAACGCTTTCTCCTATTTTTACATTTTCCCCTATAATTACATTTCCTGTTACCGATGTGTTTTTGCCAATCTCCAGGCCTCTGTTTACAAAGACTCCTTTTCCGATATACGCACCTTTCCCAATACGTATATCCAGAGCCGGATATTTTTTGTCTAGCTCTATGATTCTATTGACAGTTTCCTCAGCAATAAAGAAATCTTCAGGGTCATCTATGAGCACTATATCTTTGAGTTTTTCATAAACCATGTCTCTGAAGGTAGTTTCCATTTTTTTCAAAACACTTTTTACATTAAATCCGAGGATATAGTCGTTTTTTTCCACAGCTGATGTACATACCTTGAGACCATTGTCGTTGAATATCTTTATCAGATCTGTAATGTATATTTCACCCTGTACGTTATCAGGTTTTATGTGAGCAATGAGTCTTTTAAGAGGTTCAATCCTGAAACCATATACACCGGCGTTAAACTCTCCTATTCTGAGAAGTTCATTTTTTGAGAAGCTGTATCTTTTTCCTTTACTTTCAACTATGTAATTCTGATCATCCGGGAGGGCTATAATGTCCTTGAACTCTTTTATCTCAATAATCTCTGATGTTTCCGGGTCTTTCAGAATTCGACCGTAATAGTTGCTCTGTGGATCATCTTCATAAATCCCTGTCATTACCATCATGTCGCAGCCAAATTTTTCAAATTTATTTTTAAAATCTTTAACCATTTCCTTTGTTAAAAGCCCCATGTCGCCCGGAAATATATAAACCTGGCCGTTAAAACCATTTAGGTAGTGCGAATCAAGGGCAACCCTTACAGCATCTCCTGTACCCCTCTGATCCTTCTGGTATACAAAGACCCTTCCTTCTTTTTTTCCAAGAGCCCTTGCAACCTGGAGAGCTTTTTTACCTACCACAATTATCTGGTTGTTGCTACCAAGCCCCTCGGTGGCAGCTTCACTAACCCTGTAAACTGTTGGTTTTCCCCAGATTTCATGGAGCATTTTGGGCTTTTCTGATTTTAGCCTTTTGCCGTGTCCAGCAGCGAGTATTATCGATACAACTTCAACTGATGCATTAATTTTATCGCTCAATTTTTTTAGCTCTTTTTCTATAAGGAGATCTCCGTTGTTGTTTCGAGTGCTCATATTTTCAGATGCCTCCATTGGTTGAAACTTTGACTTCTCCATTAGCAGGAATATACCTGTTATTTATTCTATCATATTTTATTATATTATTAAGATTAAAATTGTGTAAATAGCGTTAAAAATGAAACTTTACAGAAATGGAACGCCTCTTTATATAATCGATGGATATAACGTAATATTTAATCCTAAGTTTAAGGATAGAGGTGGAGATATAGAAAGAGCACGGAGTGCTCTTGTGAGATATGTTGAGGACTATGCTTCCAGAAAGAAAGTTGAGTTTGAAATATTCTGGGATGGGGGAGCAGAGGTTGCAGGAGCCAGGAAAGATGGTTACAGGGTGAGGGAGTTTTTTACAAAATCAGGACAAAGTGCTGACGAGAGGATAATCAGAAGAGTCGAGCGACTTGAAAATAAAAGAAGAGCAATAATTGTCACAAATGACAGAAGGCATATAGCTGGTATAGTGAAGTATCTCGGCACAAGAGTAATGAGCGTTGAAGAATTCCTCGAGCTGGTTGCTCCTGTGAGGAGTAACTCATTTATAAACGAAATAGAGGATGACAATACATCAGAAGATGAAAAACGTATTGCTGATGATCTCTCTGTTGACGAATGGCTTGAATTATTCAGACGAGACAAAGGTGATTGATTTGTAGATAGTTTCAGCTAACTGAATTGGTTAATATAAGTAAGATTGTTTAATTGAAATGTTTCATCCTGTACGCTTTACCGAGTGCTCTGATTAAAAAAATTGATGAAAGGTGGAAAATGGTTTCGGATCTATCAGTAAGGGGGGTCAGGGATTTTTATCCTGAGGATTTTTCAGTACTCAAGAAGATATTTGATGCATGGAGAAACACCGCTTTATCCTATGGATTCGAGGAGTTTGAGGCCCCGATTCTCGAAACGCTTGAACTTTACAAAATCAAGTCTGGTGAGGAAATAGTAAACCAGCTTTACTGTTTTAAGGATAAATCCGGGAGGGACTTAGCGTTAAGGCCAGAACTTACACCTTCTCTTGCCAGAATGGTGGCCAAGGTACACTCCCAGTTATCGAAACCGATAAAATGGTTTTCAATACCAAGGTGTTTTCGGTATGAAAAACCCCAGAAGGGAAGACTGAGGGAGTTCTTTCAATTTAATGTAGATATAATTGGCCAGGAAGAGGGGCTTGCAGACCTTGAGGTGATTTCACTTGCGATTGATTCACTCTGTGCTCTTGGACTTACGGAGAATGATTTTGTGGTTAAAATAAATAATCGAAACTTTGTATCGGGCCTTTTTGAGGATTCTGGTATTGATGAAGAGAGGATTCAGAGGTTGTATAAGATAATTGATGCCTCCCGAAAGCTTCCTGAGGATGAGGTTACGAGAAGGATCGATGAGCTAAGATTAAATAATAAGCAGTATAGCGTTGTGGATAACTATCTGAAGATAAAAGGGTTTGATGGGTTGAAAAATTTTGATATTGAAAATGAGGGTAAAAGCTCACTTATTAAGCTCGGTGAATATATAAATTATGCAGGACTTGCACCTTTCTGTGATTTTGATCCAACAATTGTAAGGGGACTTGACTACTATACAGGGATAGTATTTGAGATATACGATAGGAGTGAGAAACTCCGGGCAATATGTGGTGGCGGGAGGTATGATAATCTTCTCGAGGCGCTTAGCGGTATCAAGATACCAGCGTGTGGTTTTGGAATGGGTGATGTTGTTCTATCTGAAGTTCTCAAGGAGAAGGGTTTGCTTGAACCTGATAAGAGAAGGGTGGATTACTTCGTGGTAAGGGTGAGCGAAAATGAGCTTGCTCAGATGCTAAGGCTTGTGCGTGCCTTAAGAAAAAATGGTTTTGTGGTTGATTATTCCTATTCGTCTGCGGGGGTCAAGAAGCAGCTATCCCGAGCGTCCAGGCTAAATGCAAGATTTGCCATAATAGTTGGTGAGGATGAGCTGAGGGAGGGAATGGTTGTTGAGAAGAACCTTGATACCGGCGAACAGAAAAAAGTTCCGCTAGAGAGGATTTTGGGTTAGATACATTTCTATAAGTTTCTCTGTTATGATTTTTTCTGCCCTTACAGATAAACAGTTCCAGGGATGAGGCTGGGTTTCGTATCCACCTCTGCTGAAGCAATCCATTGTTGGTATGTAACCAAAATATCCATTGGCAAGTGCCACAGGCATCACAATCCTATTTCTTATTCTTTTCTTAAGTTCAAGTCCAATTTCTACAAATGGCTCTCCGGGAATGCAAACAAGGACAACCTCACCCATCGTGATAACCTGGAGTGGTACTTTGTAAAAACGAGGTTTTGTCCTGGTGAAAAGCTCTCTGAAGTACTCGAAAAGAGAAAGTGCGGTTTTGTGACCCCGCGCCAGATCTTCGGCAGTCAGGTTCTCAATCGCTTTTTTTAGTTCTTCTATGTTTTCCTGTATTTTAACCGTTTGTATTGATTTTTTCAAAACAGGTGGTGCAATAAGTTGTTCCTCCCTGGGAGGGATTTGCGCCTCCTCAAAGATAGTTTTTACAGGAGCAAGCTCTACTGGGCTAAGCTCTGTAAGGCATTTTTTTATTACTCCAAGGTATTTTGATGCAATTTTTTTTGTTATTTCATATCCGCTCTGGGGAGACGGATCTTTAAAGTCGAAGTGGTTGATATTACCCTGTGGAGCTATGGTGGTAAACAAAGTTATCTCTCTTCCGATATAATCGTTTATCAGTTGCTCAAGAATACCGGGCCAGTCAGCAGATACAGCATTTTCTCCTACTGTGTCTGTATGATTTGATGTATTTATCAGCACACAGATCGGTTCGTCGTTTTTATTGGAAAAGACGAGAAGCTGGAGCTCCCTGTCAACCAGACCTTCTGGTTTGAGAAGTTCATCGGTTCCCCTTGGGGGATTGGTCAGGACTCCACCATCTTTCATGAACCACCTTCTGTTATAGCAAATGTTCTCGTACTGTAACCTCCCGAGTTTTACCAGACATTCATCCCGAAACCTGATGGCTTTGAGTCCTTCTGTTATTTTCTTGAATAACCATTCCCTGTACCATGTTTCAGCTTTTGTGAAGAAAAAATCGTCAAGGGCAGGTGCTGTATGGGTGTGGGTTGCGTAGATCATAACATCTTCACGGTTGCAGAGTCCAAGCTCCTCTGCTTTTTCTCCTACCATGTTTGCAAAATTGCTGGGGATAATACATGTGTCTAACTGGATAATTACTGTTCTTCCACTCGAGCCACTATTTTTAGAAAAACCCTCAATGGCCAGAATCCTGAGGAATAGCCTGTCCAGTATTTTTTCGGATAATCGCTCGTTGAAGTAACCCAGGAGCGAGACTTTGCGCTCAGGGGTTATGTCAATTTTTACCACTGAAATTCTGATTGGCATTTTTCCCATCCAGCTGTTTTATATTTAATTAGTTATTGGTCGGTATTTTTCTCTATATTTTCTTATTCGAAAGCCCTTTTCAGGGCAGGCATTATCCTGAGCGCGTTTTTGTTATATATTTTCTCAAGTATCCTGTCCGGGAGATGAAGCCCATATATTCCCCATCTGGAATGTCCAAACCTCCCCACGTAATCGGGATACTCGAAGTACTCATCATCTGTTTCAAGAAACCTGAAGTATGTCCTGTAAACCTCTTCTCTGACGGGCATATCTGTTGCGAAAAGTATTCTATCCTGAAACTCCTCAAAGAATCTTCTGGCCGAATAAGGCTGGCGTCCTAGTTCATCCATTCTGGCTGAGAAATCTATGTATATATTTTTATACTTTCTTAGGAGAGTAGATACATACTCCAGATTTTCAGGGAAATTGGCAACATGGGGGCAGATGAAAATCGTTCCTGGATGATCTCTAATAACTCTGTCTCTCTGTTCAAGCAGTTGTTGTTTTGAGAAGTGTGAATTCTGAAAGCTCCAGGAAGGAGCCTTTATGAGAGTAAGGTAGTGTTCGTTGTATCTATCTATGGGTAAAAAAAATCCTTCGGGATCGGATGTATGGATTAGTACGGGTATTCCGAGTTCTCCAGCTTTTTCCCAGATGGGGTAAAGCCTTCTATCATCCACAGAGATGTATCTGCCGGTGTAGTCTTTAAACTTTAGTCCAAGCTCCTTTGTTATTTTGAGCCCCAACGCCCCTTTTTTTATATCATTTTCAAGTTGTTTTAAGCAATTTTCAGTAAAGTTATCATCGGAGATAAGGATTTCTCTGTCTATCTGAGCAAAAAGTGACATGGTAAAGCAGAAGAATCTTCCGGGATATTTATTAACGTAGTGTTCTATAAAATAAGACAGATCCCTCATTGACCCGTGGTATCCACTCTCTGTAAAGGTAAATTGAACGTTACCGGTTACATTAATGAAGCTTCTTACTCCAACTTTATCCATTACGCTTATCATTTCATCCGGAGGTGTATCCCCGAGAAGGTGATTATGGGCATCAATTACGGGAAAACGCGATTTTTCAGGGATTGTTTCCTTTCGCCTTAGAAGGCACCTCGGTCTGTAATCCGTGAGAAGGAGGTTTTCTTCGATAACAGGCTCCGGGTTTTTTCTATTGTTTTTACTCATCTTTCTCCTCATCTTTTTTATTAATCTGGATGGAATTAATTTCATGGATTCTGTTTCTATATCCACTTTAATAATTGCTTTTTATTTTCTCATTCTCTGCTGATTATTGTGTCAGAGCCTGAATACTGTTTTTAATGACCGGATTTATACCACAATCGGAGTTATGCCAGTTAGTGAACAGAAATCCTCAAGAGCAGGCGCAAGCTCTGTGCCATATCCCAGACATGCATATTCATTGGTCCAGCTCTGGATGAGTTTTTCGATATCGCCGTGCACTTTTACAAATCCATGGGGCCAGAATGGAATTCCACATTCCCTTAGTCTTTCATCAATCTCATCGGGTGGTGGTTCGAAGATGGTGACCGGGGCTATTACCATCTGAAATTGCCCCTCAATTCTTCCAAGCCTTGCGAGAACTCCCTCTCCAACTTTGCATATGAGCTTTACTGAAAGTCCTCCAGCAGCTCCCTCTGTTGGTATTCCGTGCTGGGCAAAACCAGCTGGACCGAGTTTTCCAGCAAGTGAGGGAGGGCAGGCGCCGTCGCCTATTATCTTTATTTCACCAGTTTTTCTGTCTATGTGCTGAAGATCACCGTAATACACCCTCTCTGTGCTCAATTTCTGTAGTAGAAGGGTTGTAAGGGCTGTATTGAAATCACCAAGGGTTGAGGTTCCATAACCATCCTCAAGCATCATCGATTGGGCAAAACATGTTGTAACGTAGTCATCGGCTAATCCCGGAAATGATTGTATGGTGTAAAAATCAAAGCCTTCTCTTTCAACTATTTTTTTGAGAGCAAGATACAGTCTGATTGAGCGCTCATTTGGCTTTGTCATTTCAGGAAGAGCACCAAAGAGTTTTTCTATCCTTGGTAAAACAGTTTCTATTTCTTTTTTGGTTATATTTTCTGCTTCTCTAATCAGGGCTGTGGTATCCCTGGAATCTATGTCAATTCCAAACATTCTCATCCACTGAGATGGGTCTGCTACACCGCAGGTTTGACCCATTCCTCTTCCACCAAAAGTACCTATTGTGGACATGTTAAGCATATTTTTTAGATGACTTGCCCTGCAGTAACTTATGATTTTTTGAACCTGTTCTTCATCGTCGAAAGCGCCATACACAAATCTGTGTGGTATTCCTACTTCAAGAAGTGCTCCATGCATTACAAGCCCACCTACGGGCCTCCAGCCCTGGGAGCCAGGATGTGTCCATATGACAATCCCTTTCCCTGTGAGTGAATAATCCCTGATTGCACCTATAAGATGAGCTGCCCAGACCCATGTTCCTGAGAAAAGTATTATACAGTCTATTGTATCATCATGTTTCATCTTTGCCAGGGCTTCTCTTGCTTCTTTTTTTGAGGCAATTATAATTGGATATTCAACAAGCTCAACCCCATGTGCTTTTAGTGAGTTTTTTGAGTTTTCTATCAGTAAATCATCGATGAAAGGTTTGCCAAGAGGGTCTTTCAATCCGTCTTTATGCACGCCGTATACTATGAATCCAACTTTGGGTTTTATCATTTTGGTCTCTCCTTGAGTTTGAAGATTGGTGTTGAGTAGAATGTTTTATGATAGGACCAGCAAGAAATTATACACTTTTTTTGAGGAATATACAATCGATTTTCAAATCATTCAAGATTGGTTATTTTATAATAATTATAAATTTTGATTGTTACAGTATGTTTTAATATGGGGAAAGTTAATCAAACTTTGAGAATTCAAATTTGATCATGAATAAGAATAATATAGAAGAATCCAGAGTAATAGAGTTCAATTTGGGTCGGGTAATTATCTGTGCTGCCACACATTTTGCACATGATGTCTACACGGCCTTTCTGAGTCCATTTTTGCCGATCATTATTGAACGCCTTGGGTTATCACTGATAAAAGCTGGAAGTCTGCTTCCGCTTTTTAGAGTTTCTTCACTTGTGCAGCCATTCATTGGTTACTATGCAGATAGAGGAAAACTCTATAAGTTTTTACCTGTTGCTCTTATCACCACCTCATTACTTATGAGCCTTTTTATAGCCTCAGGAACTTATTTCTGGGCAGGATTGTTTTTGGTTTTTGCTGGTCTGAGTGCATCTTTTTTCCATGCCAATGCAATTTACCTCGTTGGAAGCCTGAGCGGGAGAAAGTACGGAACAGGGATGTCTTTTTTTATGACAGGAGGTGAACTTGCCCGGTCTTTAGGGCCATTGTACCTGGTTGCAGTAATTCATTTTGTACCTGAAAGATATATAATGGTTACGGCAATACCAGGTATAATATTTGCGGTATTGCTTTTTTTCACCATCAGAACTGGGTACACCTCAGAGCCTGGCTCAATGCCAGATTTTTCTTTTTTTGCACTTTTAAAGAAGGGCGGAATAAACCTTGTTATGCTCATTATAATATCTGTTTTGCATAGCTTTACTATGTACAGTTTTACACTATTCCTCCCCACCTATATGAAATTGATCGGTTTTGCCATGTTTATAGCTGGAAGCTCCCTTTCGGTGCTCGAGTTTTCGGGAGCTTTTGGTGCTCTTATAGGTGGTACAGCTTCTGATTTTATGGGAAGGAAAAGATTTCTCCTGCTTTCATCAGTCGCAATTACGATTCTGATAAATCTTTTTCTTTCAACTCGTATGATTGTTTACAGGTACATATTTCTTTTATTTTCCGGTGTGTTTATGTTTTCGGTCTCGCCGGTAAGATATGCATTTGCCCAGGAACTTGTTCCGGAATATAAGGGCACTATTTCGTCTCTCCTGATGGCCCTTTCATTTTTTACTTCTACATTTGCATCTATTATTACGGGATATCTGGGTGATCATTTTGGACTGCTGAAAGGATTCAGGATTATCTCTGTTTTTCCACTTTTGACCATTCCGTTCATTCTTCTGGTAAAAGAAGATGAATAATAAATGACTTTGATTTTATCTAAAAAATCTTATTTCAAAGCAGCCAACCTTTAAACTGCCAGTATATCGATCGATATCTTTATTTCTCTTCAAGTTTTTTTAGAAGTGGATACATCTTTTTGTAGATGCTAAATCTCTCCGTGTAGTATTCCTTATTCTGGGGATTAGGTTCTATAACTCTTTCAGTTTTAACCCATCTGGCTACAAGTTCTCCAAGTGGTTCTCCTGAATGTGCGTGACAGGCTAGCATTGCAGCAGCCATACAGGCTGCTTCTGTTACTTTTACTCTTATAACAGGTACTCCGAGGATATCTGCCATGAGTTGAAGCATCCTGTCATTTTTTGCTCCACCTCCAATTGCTCTTATCTCTTTAATGGAAATGCCTGATTTTTCCAGGATTTCTAGGTTTAGTTTCATTTCATAACCAACCCCCTCGATTAGGGCGCGGAGAATCTGCCCTCGGGTGGTGGTAAGTTTAAGCCCGTGAATTATCCCGCTTACCTCTGAATCAAAGTAGGGTGTTCCTGTTGGAGTAAAATATGGAAGTACCATCAGAGATGTAGGCTTGTCATCCATATTATCCATGATCAGATCATAAACATCTCTTCCTGTTTTGTTTGCCTCGAGAAGTTCTGGCTGGCCGAAGTTGTCCCGAAACCATCTCAGAATATTCCCACCGGTAAGATGGAAGGCCACCGTTGTATACATACCGGGGTATGAATGATGGTAGGTGCAGAGATTATTTTTCATCAAAGTATCATTCATTACAGGTTCGTTAAATGCTGGAGTAATACAGATGGATGTTCCAATGGCGTACATTGCCATACCTTCATTTATTGCACCTGCTCCGAGTCCGCCGATGGGTTGATCATGCCCACCCGAGACAATTAGAGCTCCAGTTTCAAATCCAAGTTTTTCAGCCAATTTCTTTGGAATTTCACCCACAATTTTACCGGAGGGTACTGGAATGGCAAGCTTTGAGGTCTCTATTCCTGCTCTATCGGTTATTTCTTCTGACCAGGTCTCATTTTTTATATCAAATAGCATGGTTCTTCCTGCCAGTGAGTAACCTATGTGAGGCTCTACTCCCATTGAATGCTGGACAAGGTCCTCGAAACAGAGAAACTTTTCCGCATCCTCAAATATCTTGGGATTGTTCTCTTTCAACCAGAGGAGTTTAAATATAGTAAACATGGGATGAGCGGTGTGTCCTGTAATCTGATAGAGTTTCTTTATTCCAAAATCTTTTGACCATCTTTCTGAAATTTCCTTGGCCCTGGTATCAAAAGTAATTGTTGCGTTGGCAAGAAACTCTCCGCCTTTTCCCACAGGTGTAAATGCTTCACCCTGACTCGATACTGCAATAGCTTTTACTTTATTTTTACCGGCTGCATCTTGAACCTCTTTGATAACATCAAAACAGCTATTTATTACTGCTCTCGAGTCTAATTCTGCCCACCCTTCTTTGGGAATTATTGTCCTGTATTCTCTATAGGAATGGGCAATGGGATTTCCATTTTCATCAAAAATAACTGCTTTGCATCCGGTTTGCCCCACATCCAGACCCATATAGTGCATTTAGCATCTCCTTTATATTTTGGTAAAAGATTGGTCGTCATACATTATGCATATCTGGAAATATATCCTCTTGGTTTTATCTGAATTGTTCTGTTTCCCATATCAAGAATATCGAATTGAGAGATGAATCTTTTTAGCTCTTCTGTTGTGCACTGTCCATCCAGACCACCATGGTGGAGGACAGTGGTGGCACCGTTGGCACATCCCATTATCCCGCATATCTCTATCGGCTTTTTTCTGAGATAAAAGTATGAAAAAGCAGCCTGGAAAGCATCACCGGCTCCTACTGTATCAGCAACCCTGCTTCCAATAGGGAAGCCACCTATTCTGTATAGTTTATCCAGATGTCGGATTAGTGCTCCATCTTTACCTAATTTAATAACTACAGTTTTAGCATTTTTCTCGATTTTTAGAATGGATTTAAATGGATCACTCAAACCGGTTAGATGCCTGGCTTCATCATGATTTAGAAATATTAGATCTGTATTGGGATATATATAGTTTTTGAGGGTTTGCAGCTCTTTCTGGTTTTCCCAGCCGTCCCCTGCATTTGCGTCATATGCGGTGACGAGACCAATTTTTTTTGCTTCTTTAAAAATGAACCTTATTTCTTCTCTGAGTTTTTTAAGCAAAAAATAATTGCAGGAATACACCATCATGGATTTTTTCAGGCATTTTTCCCATGGCACATTTTCGGAGGAGAGGTCTTTTAAGGTCCCAAGATAGGTAGCCACCTGTCTTTTTTGCTCTTCTCCTTTCTGTGTAAAAATCAGGGTGAAGGGAGTTTTTTCTTTTTCAATGACCATTATCCCGTCTGTTCGTATTCCGATTTTCTCTGCTTCTTTTAACAGGTTCCTTCCATCCTCATCGTCTCCAATCCGGGTTAGAAGGTAAACAGTTGCTCCGAGCTTGGATATTCCAGCAGAGAAATATCCTCCTGCCCCGGCCATGTGCTTTTCGAATGATTCTATAATTACCTCTTTGCCACTTTGAAGAAGAGGACACTGGTAGATGTAGTCGTAATTTAGATCTCCAATAACTGTTACAGTAGGCTGAAGGTCGACTGGATTTTCCAGCTCATAGATCAGGTAATCATTTATTTTTTTCATGTCTCTTTGTACCTGTTGGATAAAATATAAAATTAGTAATAGAAAAGTAGGCATTCAGCATGTTTGTCTCTATCTTTCAGCTATAATCTGAAACTCACCTTTATCTTTAAACCTCAGATAGTCGTATATCTTAACTCCTTTTACAACCCGGTGTATAGCTCCTGTTTTAGAAGGGTTGTCCGGTTGTAAACCAAGATCCAAAGATTTAAAGAGTCCCAAAAGCTGAGCAAAGATAACAAGGACAGGGGGTAATAGTTCGTCTTCCACTCTGCGGTGTTCTGGTTGCTCAAAGACTATAATATGTTCTGTAATTTCAGAAAGCTCCTTTTTCAGAGATTTTTCAGCAAGTACTACAATTGTAGCGCCGATGTTTTTGGATTTCAGTTCATTCAGTAGCTCAATTTCATATCTGGCCCGGTATTTGTCGCAGCTTAAATACCCGATAACCAGGGTGTTTTTATCCACAACAGCTTCCGGGCCATGTCTGAATCCAAGGAAGGTATCGTATGTACACATTACCTGTCCTGATGTTAGTTCCTGCAGCTTTAATGCGGATTCTTTTGCAGTTCCAAGGTTGCTGTTGCTTCCAAGAAATACTGCCCTGTTAAAACTTTTCCTGGAAAGCTCTTCGGCTTTTATTGCCGCACTGTCCATTATTGCAGTTCCGAGCTCTTTCATAGTATGTAGTTTTTTCTCATATACCTGGAGGTTTTTATAATAAGCTATTGCCTGTCCGGCTACAAGTAGATTGGTAAAGGAGGATGTCATGGCAAGACCCATATCGTTTGTTTTTTCACTGAGAATGATTGGAAATGTATAGCTCATTTTAGCGGCTTCATTAACTAGTTTCCCATCTTTATTGCAGGTTATTACTATGTTTCTTGTATCAGGGCTCAGGCCGTTTACAAACTTCAACGCTCCGGTACTTTCAGGGCTATTCCCTGATCGTGCAAACGAAACGAGAAGAGGGGTATGATTTCTTAGTAGATAATTTTCAGGACACACTACAAGCTCGGGTGAGGGACATACAAAACATGGGATGTTAAGCGAATTATTGTAGAGTGATATCAGGCATAGACCAATAAACTCTGATGTTCCGGCTCCTGTAAAGATTATATATGGATTTTTCTTATTCAGGAAGTCAGAAATGAAACCATCGAGTTCTTTTATTTTATTCTTTACACGTTGGTAGGTATCATCCCATAGTGAAATTTGATTTGAGATCTCAGAGGCTGTATGAACAATTCCAAGACTTTTCTTTTCATCATTGTTAAGTTTTAGAAGTTCTGATAATGGGTTTTTCATTTCTTGCTCCTCTTTTCAGAAAACTCGACATTCGATAAATATAGTGAAACTTCAGATATTATAATACAATAATACTTACTATGAAAAAAATAATTCGGGAGGGTTTTATTATGTCTGAGATACGGAAAGAGGAATTATTCAGGTGGTGCAGTATACCTTATGACAAGCTTGAAGGACATCCAGAGCTCAAGGTTCCTTTCAGGCTTGTTAAGGATTCCCAGGAAATGGGTTATATTATGGCAAGAGAGCTTGTGGATATAATAAAGAAGAATAACCAGGATGGAAAGGAAACCAGGGCTATAATTCCCTGTGGTCCGAGCTGCTGGTACAAGCCCTTTACAGATATTGTAAATACTGAGAAGGTAAGTCTGAGAAACCTTGTTGTTTTTCATATGGACGATTGTCTTGATTGGGAGGGAAAACCACTCCCGGAGGGACACCCTTATAATTTCAGGGCAGTGATGGAAAAGGTATTTTACAATCCTGTAGAACCCGAGTTAGCTGTACCTGAAGAAAACAGGGTATGGCTTACTCCACAAAATATTCCTGAAGTGAAAGAAAGAATCGAAGAGAGGCCGATAGATATCACGTATGGTGGATGGGGCCAGGACGGACATGTTGCATATAATCAAACCAGGAGACATCCATACAGCAGAATTACCCTGGATGAATTGAGAAATTCTTCTATAAGGGTTCAGGAAAACAATCTGGACACCATTATAGCACTTGCACAGAGAACATTTGGGGCAGCATATCAATTTGTCCCTCCCATGTCTGTGACACTTGGGATGAAGGAATGCCTCAGTGCGAAATCAGTGAGATTGTTCAGTGATACTGGAGCATGGAAACAAACCGCTTTGAGAGTTGCGTTATTTGGACCGATTACACCTGAGTATCCCATTACGTTGCTGCATGAACACCGTGATGCACTGATAACTGCTACAATAGATACTGCGAGGCATCCAATAAGCGAGCATCCAGAATGGGATCTCGGGGTTGGTACATG
>CAZFGQ010000041.1:0-2615 GCA_964518675.1 uncultured Spirochaetota bacterium | reverse complement strand
TAGATCAGTGATAGGGCAATTTTCTTAGTACTTGTAAATGCTAAAGGGAGAGACATTAAGGTAAATGGTAGAGGTAGAAAGTATTTTAAGGATAAATCCCCTATACAGGTGTTTTATTGCTACGGGTGGAATAGGAACGGGAAAGTTTTTCGAACTGAGAGGAAATCACACACTTGGACGGGAGGAATCAAGACCAGGTCATTTCCTTGATAGGAAAGACTACTGTAAACTTCATATTGTATCTCACTATGTGGGAGTCCTGATGGGAAATAAGATCGAAGTTTACCCTGTAGGTATGGTTGGTGATGATGAAGATGGTAGAAAGCTCTTGGAAGAGATGAGAAGTGCAGGACTCCGGCTTGATTTTATAAGAAAGGTTACTGGGAAACCAACTTTATTCAGCTTTTGTTTTATTTATCCGGATGGAAGCGGTGGTAATATGACAACGGATGATTCTGCTTCTTCACTTGTAAGTCCCGATTATATAAAGGAGGTAAAGGGATTATTTGAGAAACATAGGGGAGAGGGCATAGCCTGTGCTTTACCTGAGGTTCCGGTAGAGGCGAGATTTGAGTTACTTAAGCTGGGTAGAAAATACGGATTTTTTAATGTTGCTTCGTTTACCTCGGATGAAATTAAATGGGTAATTGATAGTAATGTCCTTAAATATGTGGATCTTTTAAGTATTAACAGTGATGAAGCAAGAATTCTGGTCGACCAAACTACTGTTAAAAGTGAGAGAATTCTGGAAAATACCGGGGTTTCGGCTGGATTTGTCTCTTCCGGTATATCTGGATCGGGCAAAAATAAAATCAAAATAGGTGGTGTATTATCTGAAAATTATGAGAAGATATTTGAACTTGCTGTGGAGTTCTTGAGGGATTATTATCCAGATGTGCTGTTGACGGTAACCTGTGGAAAAGAAGGAAGCTGGAGCTGGGATAGAGTGAGGGTACAGCACCTAAGTCCTCCAGAGGTTTCGGTTAAAGGGACTTCAGGGGCAGGGGATGCATTTCTTGCCGGAGTAATTTGTGGGCTATTTGCCGGTTTCCCACTACATGAAGCGCATCATCTGGGAAATGCACTTTCAGCAATGGCTGTAACTTCACCACATACGATTAATTTTGATATTACATCTGCTTCATTTATTGGGTTCTTGAAAGAAAACAATGTGAAACTTCCAGATTCCTTTTACAAAAAGTTGTTTATTTAAGAAGGTGTAAGGGCTTTGTTTTTGGGATGAGTTAAGAAAATACCTCGGCAGCGAGTTAATTAAGAGTTAATACTTTAGGTTAATGCCGAGATATTAGAGAATATTTCAAGTTTTAAAGGAGGCGGATATGACTTCCCGGGAAAGAGTGAGGCTGGCGATACAACACAGGGAACCAGACAGGGTGCCTATTGATCTTGGGAGTACACTTGTAACTGGTATCCAGGCTTCTATTTATGCAAAATTGAAGAAAGCGCTTGGCATTACTTCAGGTGCTGTGAAGGTGTACGATCCTTTTCAAATGCTTGCAGAGGTTGAGGATGAGGTAAAAAAAGTGTTGCACATAGACACATGTGGTATTCAGTTGCCCACAAATATATTCGGCTATAAAAACGAAAAATGGAAGCCCTTCAGAATGTTTGATGGAACTGAGGTTCTGATTTCAGGGCATTTTGAGTATGATGTGCTTCCCAATGGGGATATCGTACAGTATCCGAAGGGTGACCGTTCGGCACCTCCCTCTGGAAAAATGCCCAAAGATGGTTATTATTTTGATGTTATAGTACGGCAGGAACCGATAGATGAGAGCAAACTTGACCCAAAAGAATGGGTTGAGCAAACCTACTCGCTTTACACAGATGAGGATCTCAGGTACCTCGAGGAAACCTCGAAGTGGTACTATGAGAATACCGAGTATTCACTTGTGGGAAGCTACTGGGGAGCCGGTTTTGGCGACATAGCGATAGTACCTGGACCCCATATACCATATCCAAAGGGAATAAGGGATCCAGAGGAGTGGTATGTATCAGCTGTTACTAGAAAGAGCTACATACAGGATATTTATCAGTACCAATTTGAACTCCAGATGAAGAACCTCAAGATGTATAGAGAAGCTGTTGGGGACAGGATAGATATTATAGTTATGAGTGGAACGGATTTTGGTGCACAAAACGGGCCATTTATCTCGCCGGATGCCTACAGAGAGATGTACAAACCCTTGCATAAAGCAATGAACAGGTGGGTGCATGAGAATACGAAGTGGAAAACATTTTTTCATACCTGCGGAAGTATTGTAGCGCTTCTCGATGATTTTTACGAGGCAGAGGTTGATATTATTAATCCTGTGCAGATATCAGCTGCTGGTATGGACCCTGCATGGCTCAAGGAAAATTACGGTGATAAGTTTGTGTTCTGGGGAGGAGGTGTTGATTCGCAGGGTGTGTTGAGCTTCGGTACTCCAGAGGAGGTGGCTGAACAGGTTGAACAGAATATCGGGATTTTTGGAAAGGGGGGTGGATACGTTTTTAACAATGTTCACAACATCCAGGCAACTGTGCCCGTTGAGAATGTTGTGGCCATGTTCAAAACAGCAATTGAAAAGGGGAAGTATTAAGTGTATCCTGTT
>CAZFGQ010000040.1:0-24180 GCA_964518675.1 uncultured Spirochaetota bacterium | reverse complement strand
AGTTATACTTTGTATTAGGATTTCTATTCTTCAGAAAACTCGACATCCATTCTAATATAGATTATAGTGTATATTCCTGATATTTTCTAAATTAAAAGAGCGAACCTTCGGTTTTTATAATGAAAAGAGAAATATTAATGTAGCATAGATGAATCAAGGAACGTTAATTTAAATTGTTCAAAGTTTACCACCACTGCTATGTTTTTATTTTTAAAAATAACGGGATATTCGCTCTAAAATAAGGATGTGTGTATGGGTAAGAAGAGAATAGTGATAACCCCTGGTGACCCTGCTGGGATTGGACCAGAAATAACTGTAAAATCTCTCGTGAAGCAGAGGTTTTTTGAATTGGCCAGCATTTGTGTGGTATGTCATTCTGAGGTACTCGCGAAGGCCGCTGAGACGATTGGGTGTTCTGTTAGCTTCAATACTATAAAGACCCCTGATGAAATGGCCAATGAGCTCAATACAATTAATGTAATAGAACCCAAGATTAGTACTCCATTACCTGTTAATTTTGGGAAGGTAAACCCTGACTGTGGACTGGTCTCGTATGAATATATCCGCACTGCTGTTGATTTAATTATGAGGGGTGACTTTGATGCGTTGGTAACAGGTCCAATTAATAAAGAGGCATTGAAAGCTGCGGGAATAAAGCAACTTGACCATGCCTCTATACTTAGGGAAATCACTGGAGTGACAAGGGTAGGGGTAATGTTTGAGGTAGACAGATTGAGAATATTTTTTCTTACCCGCCATCTTTCGCTGCTTGATGCAATAAGATATATTAGTATCGAGAATGTTTATGAGGGGATAATTGAGACAATTGACTTTTTGAAAATGCTCGGCGAATCGAACCCCGTTCTTGGAGTAGCCGCCCTCAATCCTCATGGAGGGGAAGGAGGAATGTTTGGAGATGAGGAAATAAAGTATATAAAGCCTGCCGTTGTCAGGGCATTGAAAGAGGGATATGACGTTAAAGGCCCTTTGCCTGCCGACTCTATTTTTTACAGAGCTCTGCATGGAGATTTTAGCGCAGTTCTATCACTGTATCACGATCAGGGTCACATAGCGGCGAAAACTTATGATTTTGAGAGGACGGTAAGTATCACAGTTGGTCTTCCTTTTATAAGAACATCTGTGGATCATGGAACTGCTTTCGATATTGCTGGTAAAGGAGTTGCTTCACCGACCGGTATGGAACAGGCGATACTTGCTGCCATCAGGTATGCGACCATTTATCAAAAAACAGGCTAGAAGAACAGGCTAAATGTGGTAAGATTTTTCCAGCTTCAGGATACCTTTATTTTTTGTTTACTGAAAAAAGTAAGTGGTCTTAACGAGACCTAAATATTGGTTTGACATATGGCTGAGAGGTTTCGTGGCAGTTGTGAAGTTTTCTGAAAGTTTTTCCAATATTTCGGCTAAATCACTCTTCTGAGCTGCTCTTAACTGAGCTGCTTTTTTGTAATAGTATTCACCATGCCTTATGTAGCCTTCACGGCTGAGTTGCGAGATTATTTCTACTTTAAGATGTGTTTTGAACAGGTGTTTGTAATCTTCACTTATATATTCAGGAAATACTCCTGAGATAAACAGGCATATATCACCGATCCTTTTGTACGATGAGAACCTCATTTCTTCATCAACCATCTCGCTGTATCTTATGAGGCTTTTAATGTCAAAATCGCTGAACCTGTATCTTCTCCAGATTCCCTTTCTCAGCCTTATTAAAACCGAATAGCTGTTGATTTTTACAAATGAGCTTAACATGTTTGCCAGATAAATTAGTATGTCCTTGTTGTTCAGCAATTCAACTACATCCTTTGAATCAAATATCACCATGTTCTGTCTTTGAAACTTTTCTATTGTAAAGCTCTTCCCCTGAAAATCCTCTTTTACCTTTATCAGTAATATGAGGAAGAATAACTGTGGTGAAACTTTAATAGGGAGATCTTTTTCTTTGATGAGGAAATTAAACAGTTTTTGATCTTTAAGCATTCCCTCAAGAATATCTTCGTCCTGCCTCAATATAGCTATCAGCCTTTCGGGTTCTTTGTAATGGGGGAGAAGAATGTTTGTTATGAAACCAAGATCCTTGTCTGTGAGTATCTCTGAATATCTTCTCATTTTGTTCCCATTTTTAAATTTATAATATTTTGTTATAAAATCAATACTGTGTTATATAGAACGAATGTTGATTTTTTTATTTTGCATCAATAATTTGTGTCTCATAATGAAAACTCGAAGTTCGCCTTATATGGTTAACTTGATTATTTTGTGCGGTTCAGTGATTTATAACTCTATACCAATCCTGGCTCTTATTCCTTTTTGATAGTAGTGTTTTTTCTCGCTCATAACAGTTACCAGGTCTGCCATTTCAACTATTTTTGGATGGGCATTACGCCCTGTTAATACCAGTTCCACGTCATCCGGTTTATTTCTGATCAATTCGATAATATCTTCTACCCGAATCAGTTTAAAAGCAATGGCCATGTTTATTTCATCAAGTATTACCACATCATATTTTCCGGAACCAATTTCCTTTTTTGTTTCCTCAAGAGCCTTTTCGGAGATTAGAATCTGTTCTTTTGTTGGATTGTTAATGAAAAATCCTTCCTGTCCAAACTGTTTAATTGTTATCAAATCAGAGAGACGCTTAAATGCATTATGTTCGCTACATTTTCTGGACTTCAAAAATTGGATTATCAGTACCGACAAACCTGCTCCGGCAGCCCTGAGGGCCAATCCGTATGCTGCAGTACTCTTTCCCTTCCCATTACCTGTATAAACCTGAACGTATCCTTTCATTTTCTCCTCCTGTGGTTTTTAACTTCAGTTGTTTAACAGTAGAGATAAAAAAATCCCGAAGCCTGAAAGCTTCGGGATGCCGTTTTTCATCCGCTATTTTTGCCTTACTTCCTCATTGTCCATTCCACGAGACAATGAAGAATCCAAGTAGGAACGTCAGGTCTTCTGGCTTCCAGATCTTCCTACTCGCCACCCCTTCCCACCGTATAGGCAGTGGTTTTTGTGGCTTTCGTCCCTGGTTACAGCGGCGGGCCCGCGCCGGATTTTCACCGGCTTCCCTTGGACGTTTCCTTTAAAACTGTCTGCTATCGAGAGGTATTGTATAAACAATAGGTTGTTTCGTCAAGAAAAAATATGACTGTTACAGAAGACAGGGTGTTTTGGCTCTTTAGTTGGAATAACCCTCTTGACTGAATTGGTATTTTATTATATAAACATCACATACCAATATGTTTCTTTTGATTAAATATTGTGATAAACAAATCAATCTAAGGCATGAGAAGAATGGCAAATAAGTTTGAATCCTGGAAAACATTATTATCAGAAGAGGTTTTTTCGAGTCCCTGGATGAGTATAAGACACAGAATCTTTGAGATGCCAGATGGTAAAAGGGGAAACTATTTTTACATGCATACCAATGGAAGCGCTTTAACTATACCAGTAACACATGAAAAGAAAATATTACTGATAAGACAATACCGGTATATTACTGACGAGATTTCAATAGAACTCCCATGTGGTGGTATTAAAGAGGGTCAGAATGAATATGAAGCGGCCAGAGCTGAACTAATTGAGGAAACCGGTTATGATTGCAAAAAGTTAAAAAAGATTGGGGGATTCCTGCCTTACAATGGTCTTTCGGATGAGTACTGCACGGTATTTATTGCCAGAAAACTGGAGTACGTTGGGGAGAGACCTGATTTTACGGAGAAAATAGAGGTTTTTACCGCTCTTCCAGAAGAGGTTGATAGAATGATAGAAAAAGGCAAGATTAAGGATGGAATGTCAATCGCCGGTTGGATGCTTGGAAGACGTTATGTTTTATAGTTTTGTATTTTAGTTTTGGATAACTCTTACTTTTAATATCCCTCCCTGTTCGTTAATTTTATCCACAATATCATCGGTAATATTTCCATCCACATCTATTATGTTATAGGCGACTTCTCCCCTGGATCGATTTAACATGTCGGCAATGTTTATCCCATTTTCTGCCAGTATCGATGCAATACGTTCAACCATATGTGGGATGTTTCTATTTGCAACGAGTAATCTCGTTTTTCCTGTAAAATCCATGTAACAGGAGGGAAAATTCACGGAGTTTGTAATGTTTCCGTGTTCCAGAAACTCTCTGAGTTGTCTTACTGCCATAATTGCACAGTTTTCTTCCGCCTCTGGTGTTGATGCACCCAGATGGGGAATGGCAATTACTTCATCTATCCTGAGCAATTCTTCATCCGGAAAATCGGTTACATAGCATGAAACAATACCATCTCTAATTGCTTTTATAAGATCTTCATTCTTGACAAGACCACCACGGGCAAAATTTAGTATTCTCACCCCTTTTTTCATTATGGAAAATTTACTTGCATCTATTATTCCTCTTGTTTCATCTGTCAGAGGTATGTGGAGGGATATGTAATCCGAATTGGATATTAGTGCTTCAAAACCTGTTGCTCTTTTTATTTCTTTGGATAGATGCCATGCTGATTCAACCGATATAAAAGGATCGTACCCGGTCACCTCCATACCAAGGGCAAGAGCATCGTTTGCTACGGCCACACCAACAGCTCCAAGCCCAATCACACCGAGCTTTTTTCCTTTAATTTCTGGTCCAGCAAATTTGGATTTGTTTTTTTCGATTAGCATTGGTACCTCATCACCCTTTCCAATGAGGGTTTTTGCCCAGTTTATTCCCTGAATTATCTTTCGTGATGAAAGAAATAGGCCTGCCAGAACAAGTTCTTTCACACTGTTTGCATTTGCACCGGGAGTATTGAAAACAACAATGCCCTTTTCAGTGCATTTCTCAACGGGAATATTATTTACCCCAACGCCTGCGCGGGCTATTGCTTTGAGGCTTTCGGGTAGCTTCATCTGATGGAGATCATAACTTCTAACAATTATGGCGTCCGGGTGAAGAGCTTCTGAAGAAACCTCATACAATTCAAGTGGAAATTCTCTTAGCCCTGCAGGTGATATTTTATTCAGTGTCAAAATTTTGAACATTCTCCTCTCCTTGCTACTATCTGGATTGGGTTTTTAGATGAAACAAAATGAATAATTTTTCTCCATACATTTTCATCCATATCTGGCTTCAAAGTCTTTCATAAAAGAAACCAGTTTTTTCACTCCCTCTACAGACATGGCATTGTAGAGACTTGCTCTCATACCACCGACCGATCTATGTCCTTTTAATCCTATGAGGCCTTCTTTCTCTGCCTCTTCTATGAAAACTTCGTTTAGTTTTTCATCTCTAAGCAAAAATGTTACATTCATGAGTGAGCGGGATTCCTTTTCTGCTGTCGGTATAAAGAATTCTGATTGATCAAGAAAATCGTAAAGAATTTTTGCTTTTTCTTTATTTCTTCTTTCTATTTCAGCAAGTCCCCCAATATTCTTTACCCATTTTAATACAAGATTGCAGATGTAAATGTTGAAGCAGGGTGGTGTGTTGAATAGTGAATGTTTCTCGGCATGTGTTTTATATTTAAGCATCGTTGGGATTTCATTTTTAGCCTTTTCGATAAGGTCATTTCTTATGATTACAACCGTAACCCCCGCTGGTCCGAGGTTTTTCTGAGCTCCAGCATAAATTAATCCAAATTTCTCAACTTCTATCTTTTCGGACATAATATTGGAGGACATATCTGCCACTAGTGGAATATTGCTAGTATCTGGTGTGTAGAAAAATCTTGTGCCATAAATGGTATTGTTAGTGGTAATATGGACATAATCCGCGTTGCTGTCGAATTTTTCAGACCCAACGAATGGTACATAAGAATAGTTTTTATCCTTGGAGGAAGCTACTATTCTGACTTCACCGAATAGTTTGGCTTCTTTAACTGCCTTTTCTGACCACGATCCAGTTACTATGTAATCTGCCTTTTTATTACCTGACATCAGATTCATGGGAACCATGAGAAATTGAGTCGATGCTCCGCCCTGGAGAAAAAGTACACTGTAGCCTTCGGGTATCTCCATAATATCGATGAATAGTTTTTCAGTTTCCTCCATGAGTTCGGAGAATAACCTGGATCTGTGGCTCAATTCCATAATTGACATACCAGAACCCTTGTAGTTAAGCATCTCATCTCTTGCTTTTTCAAGGACCTCAACCGGCAAGGTTGCTGGTCCAGGATAAAAGTTAAAAACCCTTTCCATTTGAATACTCCTTTTTCATTAAAATAGTGTTCAGATAAACTTCTATCTTTTATAATCAGTACATGCCTGGAGAAGAGCTGATATAAATCTTAAGTTTGATATAATATCAAGATTCAGAATAATGACTTCCTCATTATCTGATGAAATAATGCAGGATGAAAAATTAAGTATTCCCTTGATTCCTCCCCTGATTAAGCTTCTTTTAACGTCCTCTGCTTCATCTTCCGGGACGGCTATTATGCCTATCTCTATTTTTTTCTCTTTTACTATTTCTTCAGTCATGTATGATGGATATATATTAACCGAAGTTTTTATAGTTTCGATTTTGTTAATACTTTTCTCAAAACCAGCCACTACCTCAAATCCTTTTTCGGCTAGCATGGGATGGTTAAGAATTGCAAGGCCGAGTTTACCAAGACCGACAATGCAGGTTTTTCGTGTTCTTTTGAGCCCCAGTGCTTCTTTTATAGAATTTTTAAGTTTATCTACCGAATATCCGGCTCCTGGTTCACCTATAAGATTGGACTCTCCTGTTAGGTTATCTGGAAGGTGGTCTAAAAGATAGCTAATGTCTTTGCGAACTATATTGCTTGATACGCCAAGATATTTCCCCAGTATGGAAGATGATACTCTTTTTATATTTTTAGTCTGAAGATGTTCCAGTATTCCCAGGACCTCACTGAGCCTTTTTACAGTTACTTCTGGAATCTTCATGGGTAATTTATCCAGAAATTGTGATATTATTCACATATTATTCTATATAATGATCATGATATTGTCAATTATTTTTATGTTATTTTATTTTAAATTGTGAATTATTTCACTTAACAATTTTTGAAATTTCCCTATGTGCAACCTGGAGGCGTGGTTTGGCGCATTTTCTGCGAGCCTTTATTTGAGAATATCGATATTGATTATGTTTGGGGGAATAACTGCATAACCAGTTTTTCTATTCGTACATTTTGACAATAATGTTATAAAACCATTTTGGTTTGAACAGAAGAATTATCAACCCCAGTATGGCTACTATGGGAACGAAAACCAGAAAAGCATCAACCACAGCCAGAACAATAAGTAGAATAATACCCATGATTCTGTATCTCATCCCATCTTCCATGATTCCCTCCGGATTAGTTTTTACGATTTTTTGTTTGAAGTTTTTAAGTTAATATTAGTGAAATTGCATTTTATTTAGCTGAATCGAAAAAAACAGATACCATAGGAAAAATCTATCCAATCAAGGTTACCAAAAAAACCTTGACGCATTATGCTGGTTGTTGTAATTTTTGCTGACTAAAATAAGATATCAATTTTTTTCAGTTTCATACCAGAATAATATGACTATTTTCATAGTCAAAGGCATCAATTGATTAAAAATTAATCGTGTTTTTTTATTATATTATAGTTTAGTAAGAACACGCTCTGGGTTTAATAAAACTCAGGGTGAATAAAGTATCCTGAATATTTTAATAATGAATCTTTAGAAAAAAATTTAGAAATTTTAGAAAGGAAGTTTCATATGATTACACAACTTTTTGCCTATGGCGGAACAACAACTGGAGGGGCTGCGCAGGGGTCATCCGGCGGCAATCCAATGTCTTTAATTTTCATGATTGTTGCTATTTTCGCGGTCATGTATTTTTTGATGATAAGACCCCAGCAAAAACAGAAAAGACAACAGCAGGATATGTTGAGCAGAATATCCAAAGGAGATAAAGTTGTAACAATAGGGGGCATACATGGTACGGTGGCAGGTGTAAAGGGAAATACAATTATACTTAAAATAGCTGACAACGTGAAAATTGAAGTTAACCGATCTTCAATCAGTCAAGTTTTAGAGTCAAGAGCCTCGAAAGCTCAGTCCACTGTCCAATCGGGTAAATCTCAGTCGAAAGAAAAAGAAGAAACACAGAGCTCAGAAGAAGAGAAGTCTGAAGAAAAGTCTTCATAGTAATCAATTAGCTGATTTATAAATCATACTGTCACTCAGAGGTCCTTTTGTTAGACCAATTGCCTGAAGTGGTTGATCGTGCGATTGTACTTATTTCACCCCATTTTTAGAGACGAAAGATGAGCAAACTATTCAGAATAATTATAATTTTAGCATTAATAGCATTTGCAACATGGGGTCTTTCCTATACTTATCTGTGGTATTTTAAGTATTCAGATAAAGACAGAGAACTTGCCAATCTAACTGCAGAGCAACTCGTTTCTTATCCTGAAGACGTCAGAGAAAAAATAAAAGAGATGAAGGCTTTGCGTTCCAGAATCATAAACCTTGGGCTTGACCTTCAGGGTGGGATTTACATGGTTCTTGAGCCTGATCTCGAAAAACTCAAGGAGAAGATGGGCTCTGCTGAATTGTCCCAGGAAGATATAAAGGACGCTATAAGAAGAGTAATTGAGATATTGAGAAGCAGAATTGACAAATTCGGTGTTTCCGAACCCACAATTGCAATTCAGGGTGAGGATAGGATAGTTGTTGAACTCCCCGGTTCGAAAGATCCAGACAGAGCAAAAACCGTGGTAATGAGTTCTGGAGTCCTGGAGTTTAAACTTGTTGACGAGGAAACTACAGCAAAACTTCGGAGAGATATGTTTGATGAGGATGGTAATCTTATAGATAATTCGATTATACCTGAGGGTTCAGAGCTTGCTTATCTCTGGGTAAAAAACAAATACGATGTTCTGGTCCGGCAAAGGGCTGTTGTTCTGTATAAGGATGTGCTTCTAGATGGCTCTTATTTAAAAAGGGCTCAGGTTCAGACCGACCAGTTTGGAAAACCAGAGGTAATTTTTTCTCTCTCAGCAGAAGGGGCAAAGAAGTTTGCAAGGATTACAGAAGCTAATGTAGGTAAGAGACTTGCCATTGTATTCGATGGAAAAATACTTTCAATGCCGGTTATCAGAGAGAGAATCCCTGGAGGCCAGGTAAGAATTACAGGGTCATTCACCATGAAGGAAGCACAGGACCTTGCCCTGGTTTTAAGAGCTGGTGCATTTCCGGTACCTCTTCAGATTGCAGAACAGAGGATCATTGGACCATCATTGGGGAGGGATACGATCAAAGCTGGTGTAAAGGCAGCATTGATTGCGGCAATAGCTGTGGTGGTCTTCATGATAATATATTATAAACTTTCTGGAATAATTGCGGATATATCTCTGGCTCTTAATATGTATCTATTATTAGGGGCACTGGCGTGGTTGAACTTTACTCTAACGCTTCCGGGTATCGCAGGTATGATACTAACTGTTGGTATGGCTGTTGATGCGAATGTGATAATATTTGAGAGAATAAAAGAGGAATTAAGGAGCGGAAAAACAATAATGGCTTCAATTCAGGCTGGATATGAGAAAGCCTTTCGAACAATTCTCGACTCAAATATGACGACATTGATAGCAACTTTTGTATTATCCCAGTTTGGATCGGGACCAATTAAGGGTTTTGCAGTTACATTGAGTATTGGTATTGTCATAAATATGTTTACATCAATATTCGTAACCAAGTTACTGTACTTCATTGGTATCGATTGGTTTAAGGTTAAGAAACTTTCGATTTAGCAATAATTTGTAGTCTGAAGGATCTTTGTAATTTTTCCGAGAGAAATACTGCGAGGAATATAATGAAGTTTGTTCACAGATTAAGGCTTGTGAGCTACAGAAGGTTTACCTATATACTTTCTTCTTTAATAATAATAGCGGGTATGGTAAATATTGCCCTTCATCATGGGCTGAAAATGGGTATTGATTTTGCCGGTGGAAATATAATTCAGGTAGAAATTAAGGAGCAGATATCAATCTCAGAGGTAAGAAATGTTCTGATCTCAACAGGTTATGGAAATAATGTTCAGAGAATTGAAGATCCGACAAAACGGATCTTTCTTCTGAAAACAAGGGCTTTTGAGAGGGATAATGATAAGGTAATAGAGGATATTAAGAATGCACTTTTCGAGCATTTTGGCAGAGAAAAGGTGGTTATCCAAAAAGTAGATATAGTTGGGCCCAGGATAAGCAGGTACCTGTTGCGGACTTCATATATTATTGGGGTTATTGCTCTTGTTTTAATACTTTTATACACCAGTTTCAGGTTCAGGTTCAGGTTTGGGGTAACAGCAATTGTTGCTCTAATCCATGATGTTCTGATAGTGGTGAGTTTTATCAGTTTTTTTGGACTTGAAATGGATACTTTTATCCTTGCAGCAATTCTGACGATAATAGGTTACTCATTGAATGATACCATAGTTGTTTTTGACCGTGCAAGGGAAAACCTGAAGAGCGCAAAGGCGTACGAACAATACGAATACACGATGAACCACAGTGTAAATCAGTCATTATCAAGAACTTTGATTACGTCACTCACAACTCTGATGGTAATTATTGTACTGTATATATTTGGTGGACCCACCATGCGTGGGTTTGCCTTTGCCCTAATAGTGGGAGTAATTGCGGGTACATATTCATCTATTTTTATCGCAACCTCGCTGGTTGTGGACTGGCACAAATTAAAACCTGAGAAAATCAAAAAAGTATAATGGGTTTATAAAATGCTTGATAAAAGGAGTAGATCTATGGTTAAAAATAATGAGTCGAGGATGATAGAGGAAAAAGAAGTTGATACCGTTCTTGCTGAGGATATTGATTTCTCAGGAACTATGAAGTTTAAAAACTCCCTTATGATTAAAGGAAAGTTTGATGGAGAGATAGATGCTGAAGGACATCTTATACTGGGACCTAATGCTGTGGTAAAAGCGAAAATCAAGGCAGGTATTGTGACCAACTATGGAAAAATAATTGGCAATGTTGAAGCTATTAAGAAACTGGAATTACTGAAGGGAGCAGAGCTTAACGGTGATATAAAAACACCTGATCTGATAATCGAAAGTGGGTGTATCTTTAATGGGAATTGTGTTATGAGTCCACAGGGATACACTCCTGCGCAAAAACAGGAAAATCCTAATGTTACCCAATTTCAGGATAAAAAATGATACTATGATGTTCGGCAGGTGGAGTTTCTATAGAATTAAAGTTTTCTACATTTTTGTTTCTATACTGATACTAACGATTTCCCTGCCTGCACTAGCCCCTGGAAGTTTTGAAGAGGGATACGAGTTATATAAAAAGGGTAAGTATTACGAAGCCGAAACGATTCTTCTTCGAGAAAAAGAGCTTTCACCAAAAAACCTCGATGTGTATGCTGTTCTGGGATGGATATACCTTTACACCGGTCGCTATGTGAAGGCAATAGAGATAAGCGAGGAAGGTTTAAAGATTTCCTCCACAGATACAAGGTTAATCACAAACATAGGCCGGGCCTATCAGTATCTGAAAAGATACAACGATGCGATCAAGTACTTTCAAAAATCCATCTCGATGAGTCCAAAATATCCTTACAATTACTATTACCTTGGCAGGGTTTACCTTGACATGGGTAAGTATATTCTTGCGGAAACTGCTTTTTCGGCAGCAATTTCTCTAAAAAGCGATCGGTACATATTTTACATGTTCAGGGGTGAGGCATACGAAAAGATGGGAAAATACCAGGATGCTGAAAAGGATTATAAAAAAGCTCTTACCCTCAAACCAAACGATCCAAGATTAAAAGAAGCTCTTATCAGGGTAATTTCAGCTCAGGCTACTTCGCAGCAGGGAATTGAATAGATAAGGGCGTAACCCAGCGGAATGGCATTTTAAAAAACTGCTCGAGAGTTTGACCTATCTCCAAAGATACCAGTTTTCGATAGAAGTACCACTATACCCATTCGGTGTAGTTTTTATTCTGGGATACAAGCAGATAACATATTCCATAATTTATTTGGAATAATGAAGTGAAAACATTACCTTTTCTGTGAAAAGAAATCATCATTTGAAATTATGAATGAAATTGCAAACGATAAAGAGAGGAACATGGCCAGGAAAGTAAAGATTATTAATCTCGGGTGTAAATTGAATCAATTTGAAGGATTAGGGATTCTCCAGAAGCTCATAACATCGGGTTATACTGAAAGCAAAAATGGAAAGGATGAGCCAGATATTTTTATAGTAAATACATGTACGGTTACAAGAAAGAGTGACAGAAAATCTCGACACGCAATATACAGTTCGATTAAAGAGAAAAAACCAGAAGCGATTGTTATTGTTACTGGGTGCATGGCACAGACCAACAGGGAGGAGCTTGAAAAGATCAAAGGAGTTGACCTCGTTGTAGAAAATGATTTAAAAGCTGTGATTCCTGATATAATCAAAGTTATTGATGAACATCGAAGGGAAAGGTACCCTGGAGAAATATTTTCAGATTATAGATCGAGTATAGATTCAGGAAATAGAACCAATCCGTTTGATTTTGCCCTTCCTTTTACATCCAGTAGGTCACGGGCTTTTCTTAAGGTGCAGGATGGCTGTGATTTAAGGTGCGCCTACTGTAAGGTACCTCTGGCGAGAGGCAGGTCGATAAGCAGGCCTGTAGATGATGTGGTAGAAGCTCTTAGAAAACTTCTCGAAGGAGGCTACAGCGAGGTTGTACTGACCGGGGTAAATCTTGGGGCTTATAATTTTGAAGATGTCAATCTTGCGGGTCTTCTTGAGAGATGCCTGAGAATTCCGGGTAAATGGCGGCTTCGACTATCAAGCATTGAACCTCTGTTTATTGATGACTTTTTGATTGATGTGCTTGGTGAGGATAAGATTGTGCCTCATTTCCATATTCCTCTACAGAGTGGTTCGGATTCAATTTTAAAGAAGATGAACAGGGGATACAATTCAGAACAGTTCATAAAGATAATCGATAAAATTAAAAAGATAAAATCAGATGTTCACCTTGCAACAGATATAATTGTTGGCTTCCCATCCGAAAATGAGAGCGATTTTATAGAAACTGTAAATGTGGTGGAAAATGTTGGTTTTGCATCGCTTCACGTTTTCAAGTATTCCCCCAGGGAAGGTACAGCCGCAGAAAGATTAAAAGATACAGTCCCAGAGATAGAAAAAAAGAGGAGGAGTGAGTACCTTATAAAAAAGTCAAAGGAGCAGAATTATATATTCAGAAGAAGATATCTGGATAAAATAAGAGAAGGAATCATTGAAAGACACAGATCAGATATAATAGCCCTCACAGACAATTATATCAAAGTGATTGTCAATGGGAATCAAAGTACTGCAGAATCCCTTTTTGGAAAGCCCGCCAGTATCCGTATAAAGAGGGTGGATTACTCGGCCACGTATGGAGAGATTGTTGGAGTATAGCTCCCTTTTTTGGATGAGCGAGAAGTAGTTGTATTAAGGTTTATTTTACCCCAAAAAAACTAATAAAAGATAACCCACTTTTTTTATATAAGGGCTCTTTCGATTTTCAGTATTTTATATTTTTTCTTTTCGCCTTTGGTTGCAATCTCTATAGTATCGCCAACTGATTTATTCATCAATGTTTCACCAAGTGGAGAGGTATAGGAGATTATCTTTTTCGATGGATCTGACTCCCATGGACCAAGAATTGTATACTTTTCTGTTTTCTCATTCTCAAGATTCATCAGGGTTATCATCGTTCCCACAGAAACTACGTTGGTTTTAATTTCTTCTGGTTTGAGAATTCTCGCTTTATTGAGACTTTCCTGGAGTTTTTTTACCTGTTGTTTTAAGAACTCCTGTTTTTCAAGAGCGAACTTGTATTCGGCATTTTCCCGCAGGTCTCCCTTTTCCATTGCTATGCCGATTTCTTTGCTATTCTGCGGTATTTCATGTTCTAGGAGATATTTTAATTCTATCTGCTTCAGTTCGTAAGACCTCTGCGTCACGAGAAGTGTATCCTGGGAGGAGATATTCTCAACTTCATCATCAAATACAATCTGCGGAAAAGTTGTTTTTATTGCGAACTTGAGTTTTATAATGTACTCATCTTTGAGTTCTTCGATATTGAAGATTATGGGTATGAGCCTTTTTACCTTATCCTCGGATGTAGATTTAATGTAATCTATCAGGAGGTTATCTTTAAACAGGATATCAACTATGGTGTTAAAAATTTTTCTATTGTAAACTACATTTCTTTCATTGATTAACTCTCTTCCGGTTATATCAAGTATGTGGGTCAGGCCCATTATTATCTGGTCTTTTGAGATATCGAATCCATATTCATTTTCTTCTGAAAAGAGATTTTTGGTAATCCAGATGAATATTTCAGGAAACTCCCTATAATGAGTTACAATATTTTTGACAGTTTCACTTACAAGCTCTTTTTTACCATTGCTTATAAGTTCATCTATTATAAATTTCATTGGATATTCATAGAAGCATTTAATGTAGATCTCAGTCCAGTCCTTTGAGAACTTCTTTATAAGTATTAGCATATCCTTTTTCAGATCATTATCCTGGATTGTCGGTAATACTTTATGTATCTCTTCATAGTTTTTCAAAATTTCGTCGAAATCAAATTGAAACTCTATTGGTAAATAGGTGTATTCCCTCTTTAGTTTTTTAAGTAATAAGAAACTTTTAATGGTGTTTTCGTTTATAACACCGCTGGATAGAAAACCTTTAAAATAGTCGAGCATCTCCTCAAAAAATTCGGTATCCAGATCTCCGTGTTCTATATACTCCTGAAGCAAAGCCATCCTTTTATCAAAGTTTTTCTCATTTTTAAATCTTGTATAAATATCTTCGTCATACGATATGGGTTTTTTTCTTATGTAGTAGGCATTGTTGTCGTGTAGTGTACCAAAATATGGATTTTTCTTCAGAATGTTTTTTGCTTTATTCCACCATTTTGTCCATTCACTCTTTGTCAGTACTCCATTGAGAAGCTCCTCTTTAATATCCTTAACAGTTGCGGCATTGTTTTTGCTTTTAATAACGATTTTTAGCCCTTCCTCAATATTATTCAGTATTTTTTCCCTCAATTCATCCAGATTCTTCAACTTGAGTAACCAGATATGGTCTTCGGGAAGTGTTTGCAGGCTGTTGAGTGCCATTTCCAGAGTCATCTTGTGCCCGGGTTTGTCCTTAAAGTCAATTATGAGGAAACCTTCTTTGATTTCCCTGCATTTACCAATCCCCCATTTTCTGTGGTATACGTATCCCCCAACATCAAATACTATTCGGTTCTCGAAGTCATGCATGGCCTGCTGGATATCAACTGTGGGGTTATCCAGCCCGGTTTTTTTGATGTATTCCTCAAGCAGGCTATGTTTTGCATATTTTTTTCTATAGCAATCAACAATTTCTTCCCTGGCCTCTCTATCCTTTGGATTATAACTGATAATTCTTTTTAAAATCTCAAGTGCGGTATCGTACTCTCCGGAATCCTTATAGTAAGGAATCAGGAATGAAAGGAGGAAAGCTGCCTTATCTTTACCGATCGCATCGGCAATTCTTTTTTCTGTAGAAATAAAGAAGTTTGTGTCCTCAGGGATCAGATCAACTAATTTGAGCCAGATTTCCTCAACAGGATTGTACATGCCTTTTTTCAAATAGCGGAGCAGGGCCTTTTTATAAAACTCTACCGCTCCTTCTATATCGTTTTCTTTCTCTTTTATAACTGCAAGCTTTTTTGCAATGTCGGCTTCATCATAGTCTATTTTTACCAATCTTTCCCAGATCTGTATGAGTTCTTTTTCTCTATTATCGTTGATCATTACCTGGGCGAGGGCGTTGAGCGCTTCCTTATTTTCTCCATATTTGAGCATTTCATTTGCTAGAAACTCCACAATGTTAAACCTTTTGTTGTCCATGAAAAGATTGATGAGTTTTAGAATATGACCTTCATCAAGTGCTTCTTCTTCGAAGTTCAATTTCCCAATGACGTAAAGGGCAATTATACTGTTGGGAGTGTGAATTAGATGTTCGTTGCAAAGCTCTCTAATTTCCTTTAATTTTCCTGCTTTTTTTGCCTCTTCAATTAGTGCATCAAGTTCTGTGAAGTTTTTGATAGTATAGTTGTTGAGAGTGGCTCTGGTCCATTTTTCCTCGTTGAGAAGTTCGTTTAGCTTTGTGACCACCTGTTCATCTGATATAATTTTTTTCTCCATTGATTCGGCTGATTCTGGCATTTTATTAAAACTCCGTGTAGTTTAATATTCTGAGTGTGTAATTTTTATACTTAGTTATATAGTAAAAAAAGTATTACTCAAAATCAACTTTAAAATATATTCTTTCATTTGTTGGAACTTTATGCAATTTTCTGGAGGGAATAAAACTTTATAAAACTGTTCCCACGGTTTTTATTTTATATATAAAAAAACCATAGACCCTTTTGCATGGGCATGGGACAGCTCGGGAAATAATTTCTATTTATTATACCATTATCAGATGACCCCTACTTGCTAACCTGTAGGAAAGGAGGTTATTCGAGGTACTTGGCGAAAATTTCGGGATTTATAGTATTTATCTTCTGAAGGGATTGTTCTATTTCTTTTCTACTGCCTCCCAGCATTTTGAGTGTATCTATCAGCCAGAAATAGCGATTTAAGAGTTTTGGTTCTATATATTGTCTTCTTTTCTTGTTGATTCTGTATTCTTCTTCGAGTTTTCTAATCTCATTCCTCAACTTTTCAAGTTCGCCTTTTTTGGGTTCTCTCTTAACATTAAAAGCTCCGTTAATTTCTGCTATTACCGGTATCCAGTAGATGGCAAACTCATTATTCTGGATTATTTCTCTTGTTTTTTGATACAGCATATGAATGAATGGTGATTCAATCTGGTCTAATTCTATTTGTCCCGGGTCTATAAAAAATGCTTCTCTGAATAGAACCTTTGCCTTGGCCGCTTCATCCACACTGAAGTAGCAGTCACCCAATTTAGCCAATAGTGAAGGCTCTTCCGGATTAAAACTCCTTGCATATTCATAGATTTCGATGGCTTTTTCGTAGTTCCCTAACTTTTTAAAACAATCTCCTATCTGGATCAAAATATCTGTATCAGGTATTATTCCTTCGTTGTATGCCTGGGCAAATGATTCTATTATCCCCCTGAATATAAATCTTTGAATGCTTGCCGTTACTCTTCCATGTTTTAGCCCATTTCTCATAAGAAATTTTTCAAAATCGCGCCATTCTTTGAGGAGTAATTTTCCCTTGTCATATGAATTGTTTATTTTCTTCAGTTTATTTTTTTTGCTCAGCCAGAATTTAGAGGCTTTTATCCCTTCATAGGCCCCTGGATAGGAAGGGTTTTCCTTTGTAATTTGCTCGAAAAGAGCCTGTGCTTCTTCAAAGTTGCCTGCTTCAAGGTATTTGTGTGCTTTGTTTTGCTTTACGTATAGGGGATCATCATCAAATGTGAGTTGCCCGTTATTTTCCATCACTGATATTTCCAATAAACTTTTTCTGGTAGGATTATATTAACAAACATTTCTATTTTATGTCAAATTATTAGTTTTTTATTTCGCCTCGTTGTAGCAAACTGGCTCGTTGTAGCAAACGGGAAGGAAGAAATTTCACCCCTTTTTACTATGGAATTCATATATTGATTAAAATTCAAAAATTACAAAAACCTTGACATGTAATTTTCTGTAGTGTAGAATGTTTTTTGTATTGATTATTATCATGTGTTCTTCATTAATCTTAACTTAAATTATTTACCTCGATTGATTGGATTTTTGTTCTTTTGATTTTTAGTTTAAAATTAAATTAAGATTTTTGCAACCGTGTAAAATTAAATTGTGAACTGTTTTTGAGCATATTTTAATTTTGATCGTCAGGCATGATAATCTCCAAAAATTATATGTGCTATGAAAGGGGGTGATTTGAAGCAAAAAAATATTTTAAAAATAAAAAATGTAAAGGAGGGATATAAAATGAAAAGATTATTGTTGGTCTTTGTTGCTCTGTCACTTGTTCTCAGCATTTCGCTTGCATTTGCAGGTGGTGGAAAAAAGGCTGGAGAAAAGGCCGTTGAGAAGAAGGAGGCAGTGCCTGAAGAGAAGGCTCCTGCCCCGGCACCCAAGAAAGAAGAGGCAGGGCTTCTCTATGGATTTCCAACCACAAATGAAACTGAGGCGAAACTGGCGCTTGAAGCCTTTAATAAGGCTGATAAGGGGAAACCCGATCCAAAGTGGAGGGGAAAGAAGTTTACGATTGCAGTTTATTCTGGTGGCCAGAGAGGCCCAATTTCAGGTCCCCTTTATTTCTGGAGAAATAAGTTTGAAGAGCTAACCGGTGCTAGGTATGATATAGTTGAGATTCCGTTTGCCGAGTTGAGAGAGAAAATATTCACAGATTTTATGACCGGTGCGGGGAAGTATGATGTAATAATTAACTGCTCCAATTACTATGGTGATTACATTTTGAATGACTGGATTATACCGATTGACCAGTTCTTTGATGATCCAAGGATGCCAAAATGGGACCGTGATTCAATAGCTCCTGCTGTAGCAGCTTTGATGAAATGGGGTGACAGATGGTATGGTGGCAATAACGACCACGATGCTCAGGTACTTTATTATAGAAGAGATATCATTAATGATCCTAAATGGCAGGCTGAGTTCAGGAGGGAGATGGGACACGATATGCCTGTTGAAATGGAAACCTGGGAGGACGTTCTTGAAATTGCCCAGTTCTTCCATGGAAAAGACTGGAATGGAGATGGTGATCCTGATAATGGAATTACATTGCATCTGAAGGTTGGTGGTCAGGGATTCTTCCATTTTATGGCGCTCTCCGCTCCGTATGTTGTAATTCCTTATCCAGGCGAACCAAAAACAAAAGTTACGAAATACCACAATGTTTACTGGTTTGATCCAGAAACAATGGAACCTTTGATCAATAGTCCCGGACATGTAAGGGCTCTTGAAATGCTCCTGAAACTTTCTAAAGCTGGCTCACCTGCAATGTGGGGCTGGAGTCTTGGAGAAGCGTGGGCTGATTTCCTATCAGGAAATGCTGTGTTCTGCTTCTCCTGGGGAGATGTTGGTTCACTCTCACAGGATCCCACTCAGTCAGTTATAAAAGGCAAACTGGGAGCAAGAGGAATCCCCGGTACAAAACATCCGTATGATATGCAGAAGGGAAGGTTTCTTGATCTGGATAAGCCAAATATGGTTGGCAATCAGGTGGGTTGTTCCTGGCATCCCGTTATTTCGAAGTATGCAAAAGATCCCGATCTCTGCTACTATTTCATAGCCTGGCAGTCCACTCCTGAGATTAACCACTGGAATGTGTATATGGGCTGGACAGGTGTAGACCCCGGAACGACGTATGACTGGTTCCCGCCTTATGGAACTGCCAAGGTTGAGGAGTATGTGGCAGGTGGTTATGATGCGGAGGATGCGAAATACTTTATTGGAGCCTATCAGGATAACTTTTATAACTATCCAATTTTCCAGAATTACATGAGAATACCAGGAACTCCCGAGATGCATGAGATCTGGGATGTGCATCTCTCAGAGGCTATTACCGGGCAACTTACTCCTCAGGAGGCTCTGGACCGAACATATGAGGATTGGAAAAGGATAGTTGAGGATTATGGTAAAGATACCCTGCTGAAGCTTTATCAGGAGTCAATTGGATATAAACCTTAATTAATCTTTATAGTTCATCAACTGTTATCCTGGTCATTGAGATTGGAGTTTTTTAAATGTATGAGATCTCCGGGTTCCCGCTAAGGGAATCCGGAGTTGTTAATTATTATTTATATCTGCGCATGAGGTCGGGAGATGAAAAGATCCGAAAGTGTGAAGTTTCTGTTTGTCCTTCCAGGTATAACATGGGTTCTTCTTTTTACAATTTTTCCTCTTCTCTATACTTTGAGATTGAGTTTTTTCTATGCGAGGCTTGGAAGACCCCAGAGATTTATCTGGCTGGCAAACTATGCAAGGGCATTTACAGATTACAGATTCTGGAGCGTTTTGAAAGTTACCATATTTTTTGTGCTTTTTGATGTGGCTCTCACAGTTATAATAGGCCTTATACTGGCAATTTTGATTTCCCGACCGTTAAGAAAGCAGATAAAAGGTCAGAAAGTGTTCAGATCAATTTTTACAATGCCTCTCTTTACGGCCCCCATCGCCCTGGGCTACCTGGGTCTTACGATATTTCATGAAGAAGTTGGTGCTATTAATACCGTTCTCAGGGCTATGGGATTTTTAAGGTTGCCAGCCTGGTTTTCTGATCCCTGGCTGGCAAGGTTTGCTATAGCACTTGTGGATATATGGCAGTGGACTCCATTTTGTTTTCTTGTAATACTTGCAGGCATCCAATCTTTACCTGATGAAATATACGAAGCTGCCATTCTTGATACATCTTCAGGATGGGATATGTTCAGGTATATTACTTTTCCACTTTTAGGGCCTGTGCTCTTTACGGTTACAATTCTGAGAATGGTGGAAACTTTTAAGATACTGGATATCCCTTTCAGTATGACTTCAGGTGGACCTGGAATGGCAACACAGACATATTCGTACTATATCTATTTGACGGGCCTCAGAAACTTTAATACAGGGTATGCGTCTGCTCTTGCTTATATTCTCCTGATCATAATGCTTTTGATAAGCCTTTATTTCTTCAAGAGGTTGCGGCAGATATATGAGTAGTACCTGGGAGTTTCAATATATTAATGCCAGTAGGAGTGCCATAAAGTGATTACAAAATCAAAGTGGAGTGTAGGAAACATAATTGTATGGGTCGTAATTATAATTGCCCTTTGCTGGGCATTCTTTCCATTCTACTGGGCAATAATAACGAGCTTTAAGCCTCCCGGGGTGATACTGACCAAACCTTCACTTATTCCTTTTCTTCAGTTTAAACCAACTTTCTACAACTGGAAAAATGAATATGTCAGCAGGGGAAGGGAAATAACCTCTGCTCTGCTCAATAGTGTAATTATTGCAAGTGGAGCAACGATAGTGGCTGTTATACTGGGAATAATGGCTGGTTATGGACTTGCGAGATTTAAATTCAGAAAGTGGAAAAATAAGGACATGACTCTCTGGTTTCTATCTCAAAGATTTCTTCCTCCCATGGCAACTGCAATTCCGTTTTTTCTATTTATGAAGGCTTTCAGATTACTCGATACAAGAATTGCTCTGATCATGACAAATGCAACATTTACCATGCCATTTGCGGTTTTAATCATGAGAGATGTGTTCAAGGAGTTACCAGTTGAGCTTGAAGAGTCGGCCCTCGTTGACGGTGCATCCCGTTTTACATCCTTTTTAAAAATTGCTCTTCCACTGGCGGCGCCAGCAGTTGCGGTTTCTGCGGTGCTATGTTTTTCCTTTTCATGGAATGAGTTTATATTTGCACTAATACTCACATACCAGAAAGCACAGCCGGTTACTGTGGTCATTGCAGGGGTAGAACATACCCAGGGGATTCAATTCTGGTTTGTGGCCACCCGACTGCTTTCGGCAATACTCCCTCCCGCAATCCTTGTTCTGACAGTCCAGCGGTATATTGTAAGAGGATTAACGTTTGGTGCTGTAAAAGGATGAAGGGGAGATCCTCTAAAAGTTGTATATCTGATCTGTTATTAAACATGGTATACAATACTCAGAGAAACCGGCCTCCGAATTAACATGTTTTACCTAATTTAATTGGTTAACACAAATAATTAAATTGTCGAGTATAAAAAAGATAGAGGTGCAAAATAACTGAAAAAGGTTTGTTTTTATGATTAAGAAGAGAATAATTCTTTTCTTTTTAATTTTTTCCTGTCTCGTTGCAATTCCCATAATTCTTTTTCCGAAAAACACTTCCTTAGAAGAAGCACAGTACATGCTGGCACTGGAACTTTTCAATAGAAATATGTATTCGGAGTCAATAAGGGAGTTCAGGAGACTCCTCTATGAGATGGATACCACTAGATACAGAGAAGAGTGCTACTTTTATCTTGGCAAAGCCTATTATTTAAAAAAGGATGTTAAAACAGCCCGATCTTATATCGAAACTTTTATCAGGAATTATTCGAATAGCAGACATTTCCATGAGGCCCTTTATATAAAGGGGAGACTTCTATACCTTCAGAAAAGATATACAGATGCAATAAAGATTTTTGACGAGTATGTGAGGAGATTTCCTTCCCTTTCTCTTGCAGATAACTCTTTATATTGGAAGGCAGTTTCACTGATATATCTCAATAAAAAGGACCAGGCTAAAAGGGTATTGAGAAGCCTGCTTGAAAGGTATCCCTATGGAAACAAATCGGATGCTGCTCGATTTAAGCTAACGATGCTTCAACTCGAAGAAAAATCCAGGGCTGAAGCAAAGCAAAAACAGGTGGTTGAAGCTGGCACAGAGAAAGAAATACCATCAAAACCCCCAGAAAAGCCATCCATGAAAGAGGTTGAGGCTGTTGATATTGAAAAATATAAGAGTAGAATAAAGGAGCTTGAGGAGAAGGAGAAAAAGTACAAAGAAGAAATAGAACGATTAAATACTCAGATCGAATATCTAAGAACAGAGCTTGAGAACCTGAAGGAGGCTCAAAAGGGAGAGCTGGAGGAGAGAATCAAGGCACTTGTTTCGTGGGAGAATTTTCTCAAGGTTAAAGAAGATGCACTCAGGCAGAAGGAAATTGAATTAAATAGTCAATTTGAATGGATAGAAAAGATAAAGAAGGAGCTTGAGAAAAAAGGTACCGAAGGGAAGGAAACGGGCACTGGAAATGAGGAAAAATAGATCTACTCTTCTGGTCATTGTTATAATAGTAGTGTGGTTGAGCTTTTTTGGGATATCTACAGGAGCAACGCTTGAGAATAAGTATCTCCTGGTATATATGGATGATGAGACAGGACGTTTCTTTATTTCCACGGTTGATGGACGACCAGAAACTCAGGGTGATGAAAAGAAAGACCTTTTATTTTTCGATATTCCTCCTTCAAGCTTCACGGTGATTTATCTTGACAACGATGCTGTTATTTATGGCGATATAACCGGGCAATTCCTTCAAAGACCGATAGTCATAAAAGATACTATTCGATCCATATGGAAGTACTCGGGCCTTGTGGTTACAGAATCAGCCAGGTTTTTAAGGCGGGAGAGCTCGGAGATTGAGGATGGAATACTGATTACGTATAGAGTTGAGAATGCAACGGAGAGGATTGTAAGATCGGGTTTGATGGTTGTGCTGGATACTTATCTGGGTGAATGGGATCTGGAACATTTCCACGTCCCTGGTGGAGGCATTAAGGGAGAAAAAGTTTATTCGATAAAAGAAATTCCTAATTACTGGATCTCAAGAGGAACAAAAAAGAATCCAGAGGTATGTTTTAAAGGTTATGTTAAAAATGAATTAACAAAACCACCGGATAAGTTGATTTTTACAAACTATAAATACATCAGGGAAAACCTTGTTTTTAAACCAAGCTGGCGAACTGATTTCAATTATCCACCTTTTTCAAAGAATGATAGTGTTGTTGCTTTTTACTATAAGCCTGAAAAACTTCAGCCTGGTGGAAGTAGAGAATATGCGCTGGTGGTTGGGCTTTGTGGGGAGGGAAAATTTACTCTTGGGAAGAGGGTGGTTGAAGAGGTCAGGTTGGAGAAGCCTCCACCGGCTATTAAAAAGAAAGAAGAAAAGGAAAAAATGAAGCAGGAGGAGGAAAAAAAGGCAATAGAAGAGGTGGTATCACAGGGTATTACTCCGGAGGAGATAGCTTCATATATTGAACAAATAGAAATTTACAGAAAAAGGCTGACAGAGATTAATTCGGTTCTGGACGAGATCAATAGTTATATTGAAGATAAACAAATACCTGTGGAAGAGGAGACACTAAAGAATATTAAAGAACATTTAAAAGAACTTCAGGAAAATCCGTAGAGGTTACTTATTCTTTCAATTTCTATTTGGGCAAAAGAACCAGTTCAACGTATCTTTTTTCATCAAGGAACAATTTTGCTGCCTCAACTAGTGTTTTTTTGTTGATGGACTCTATAAGCTGCCCCCTTGTTAAGATTATAGAGAGGGGTTCTTTTCTTCTAAGTGTTCTCCCTATGGTATTCAGCCAGAAGTCATTTTCTTTTAAAAATTTTTAATAGTCCTTTCTCATAATATCCCTGACTCTTATAA
>CAZFGQ010000039.1:0-24775 GCA_964518675.1 uncultured Spirochaetota bacterium | reverse complement strand
AAGCCAGTAAGACATGTCTTGCTTTTTATGGTTTACCATCAGAATTTTTCCTTTATGCAGTATAACAGCAGAAACTCTTATATTCCACATTCTTTAATCCTTAAAATATCCAATTACATTTTCTATCGTTAATGTTTGCAATATAATTTTGTAGTTGTTTTAAAAATAGCTTTTTTTTATATTACTGTTAAACATAAAGAAACTTGCCAGGAATAAAAAATGATAAATGGTCTTCAACATATAGGAATAGGTGTAAGAAATAGAGATAACTCTTATTATTTCTATAATAATGGATTGGGGTTTGCAGTACCAATCAGCATGCATACGGGAAACTGCAATGGGGTTGTTCCGATTATAAAAGAAAACCAGCAGAGGAATGTGGTAATAGCATTAAATCCATACGGTGGAGGTCTTGTCGAAATTTTTCAATATATAACAAAAACCCCTGTGCCACCTCCTCCCGAAGTTGACTTTACATACAATGGATTCTTATTCTACGGTCTCAAGGTAAGAAATGTCAACGGAGCATTAGAAAGGATAAAAAATTACGGCGGAGAAGTCATAACCTTTCAAAATAAATTTTCTCCAATGGATAAATTTGGGTGGAAAACAGCTATTTTTAAAGATCCAGACGGAATTTACGGAATACTAATAGAGTATCCAGAAAGCAATGTTGGATACGGAGGCAGGAAAACACGTATAGGAGGTGTTGAATACATTGCAATAGGGGTATCAAATATTAAAACCTCCATCGAGTTTTATAGAAATATCCTGGGGTACGACAGGATTATCTACCAGTGGGAAGGAAGATGCCCAGAATGGGAAACATTATTTGGAAGGGATAGAAAATTAAAGAGAGCTCTACTTGCAAGGAGTGGCAAGCCTTCGGGAACATTCAAACATTTCTTAAGAGGCGGTATGATTGAACTTATAGAGGTTGAGGGTAATAAGGGAAAGCATAACTTTGAAGGCAGAACATGGGGCGATATAGGATTAATGGAAGTCTGTTTTGACGTAACAGATATCGAAAAAACACTCGCCGAAGTTACAGGTAAGGGAGCTGAGATAGTTGTTTCACCCTACAAGCAGGACATGGGAATGAACACGTTTGCAACATTCGCCTATATAAAAGATCCAGACGGCTCTTTGCTCGAATTTGCTGACATAGAAAGCCTTCCCGTTCCTTACTTCATGATAAGACTTTTTGTAAGACCCTCAATTGTTGGTATTGCTAAAAAGTTCGGATTTCTCAAATAAATAAAAAATAGAACGGATACAATAAAGCTCCCTTAATAATCAACAAATGACAACAGTAATCTTGATTTCTAAAAATAAATACAATTCATGAAAGAGCAATCAAAGCTTTTCTAAGTCTCTCCATGCCCTTTTTTATGTTTTCCATAGAGGTTGCAAAAGAGATTCGAATATAACCATCATCACCGAAGGCTTTTCCAGGCACAACAGCTATATGAGCTTCTTCCAGAAGATAGTTTGCCAGGTCGACCGAATCGTTAATTTTAACTCCTCCAGACGTTTTCCTGCCAAAAAATGCTTCTATCCCCGGAAATACATAGAACGCTCCTCTAGGTATCGAACATTCCACACCACCAATTGAGTTCAGCACATCTACTATATAATCGCGTCTTTTTTTGAACTCTGAAACCCAGCTTTCGATAAACGAAGTATCACCGGTCAGGGCAGTTACTCCAGCATACTGAGAGATTGAAGTCGGATTCCCACTAGTGTGGCCCTGAAGTTTGCCAATTGCACTTATAATCTCCTCAGGACCCGCACAATAACCTATTCTCCAACCCGTCATGGAAAATGCTTTTGAAAGTCCGTTTACCACAACTGTTTTGTTTTTAATATTTTCTGAATATGTCGCAATACTTACATGTTCATAGCCATCATAAATAATTTTTTCATATATTTCATCTGAGATAATAATAACATCTTTATCTTCCAGAAACTCGGCTATCTCATAAATTTCCTCTTTTGTATAAACGCATCCGGTTGGATTATTTGGAGAGTTTAATAGAACCACTTTGGTATTGGATGTAAATCTTTTTTCAAGATCTATCGCCTTCATCTTGAAATCATCTTTTACCGATGTTGGCACCACAACCGGTTTTCCACCAAGAATTTTCACCATCTCTGAATAACTTACCCAGTAAGGAGCAGGAAATACAACTTCATCGCCATCTTCAACAACAACAGCAAGAGCATTGAACACAGAATGCTTTGCCCCGCTGTTTATACATACCTCTCCAATTTTATATTCGAGATTATTTTCTCTGGCCAGTTTTTCAATTACTGCTTCTTTTAAATCTTTAATCCCGCTTGCGGGGGTATAGTATGTTTTGTTTGTATTTATCGCATTAATCCCGGCTTCTTTTACATAATCGGGTGTGGGAAAATCAGGCTCTCCAGCCGCAAAACTGATAACATCAATACCTTTTGCCTGCATTTCTTTTGCCTTTGTATTCATGGCAAGGGTAAGAGATGGAGAAATATTTGCTCTCCTTGCAAGTTTCATAAAGTACTCCTTAGATTAGATATTCTTGAGGTTTTAAGTATATCTATATAGACATATTTTTCAAGAATTTTATGATCCCCAACTTCATCATGAACTATAATTCGTATCCTTTTATCTTCTCACCACAAAAATCCATTTTACAAAAAAACTAATTTCAGGGGTCTAAGGTGTAACTTCAAAACAATCTATCTCTTTACCATTGTCATTAATGACCTTAACGTACAGTCTGGATCTGGATACATAAATAACACAGAAATGATATGCATATATAAACGCTTCCAGATACGGTAATGTTGATGTCCTGCTGTATAAAGGGGCACCGCCGCCACCTGAAATTATATAGTAAATACTGTTATAATAATATCGCTGATAGTTATGATCGTGCCCGCTAAAAACAATATCCACATCGTACTGCTCAAAAAGAGGAACAATACTATCCATAAACCCTTTTTGATCGGGAGGATGTTTTCCCACATTAAATACAGGATGATGAAACACAGCAACAGAAAAATTATCGGGCTGTGTATTAGATTGAAGGTCGTTTAAAAGCCATTGGTACTGTGGCGAGGAAGGAGATATGTCGCTGTTACTATCGATAATTATGAAATGAACACTCTGTAAATCTACTGAATACCATCCACTACCATCAATTATCTCCTTAAAGTTTTCGAAGTACAGGGGAGAGTTTCTCTCATGATTCCCCAGGCTTGGGTAAAAAATACCCGCCGACAAAAATGGTTGAGCAATTGAATTAAACTCATCCCACTGCGACTGGACATATCCATCCTCTACCATATCCCCGGTATGAATTATGGCTTCCGGATTATAAGACTGCATCAAATCAACCAGTCCTCTGTGTACATTAGCCTGTGTTCTGCTATCTCCATAGACAATTATTTTGGGAAGTGATTCATCAGGCTCTGAAGAACATTCTCCGTTGGGATATATATTCCCCCTTAGAAAAAAACACCCATGTAACATGAGAGAGAAAATGAAAATGAAGGCAATTATAATAACTGTCCTAACTATTTTTTTCGGAGACATTTTTACCATTTCAGGTTATTCTTTAAATCTTATAATATAAACTATTAAAATTATATGGATAATACATAATTTCAATTTTATAATCAAAATATCATAATATTACAAACATTTACTTAAAGACAAAAGGAGTGTACACAAAAATGCAAAGCTTAAGTGAAATTACAATGGTCATCCCAACATACTGGGGAGCAGCCGGAGAAAAGGTAGTCCTGGACGAAAAAATAGTATTTGATCACCCAACACCATTGGATCAAAAAGGAACTCTTGCGAGATTGATTGAAAGTTTTAACGTGGTGGAAGGGATTAAGGATTGTTCAATTACAGTAATCCCGGTCGCAAACACCCCTTTAATCATAGACGAAGTAACAGAGAAAGTAAAAAACATACTTGAACCGTATAAGGACCAATATAGAATCAGTATAATTGATGAAAGAAAGCTCTCACAACTCAGAGAAAATCTACGCCAAAAAGGAATAGATGAGGATTATATTGATCTTGTATCCATTAAAAACTATGCCTCCGTCAGGAATGCCTGCTCAATAGCGGGGATACTTAATAAAAGTAAAATTACAATATTTATAGACGATGATGAGGTCTTCACAGATAGTGACTTCCTGAAAAAAGTAAAAACTGGGGTTGGAAAAGTCATAAACGGCACTGAGATAAAAGCACTTGCTGGATACTACCTGCAACCCGATACCTATAGATTAGATGAATCTCGAGTTCCGAATTGGAGAAAACCTTATTGGAACAATACAAGAGCAATGAACGAAGCCTTTAAAAAATTTATTGGTAATCCTCCAAGATATAAGAAGACTCCATTTGTCTTCGGCGGAAACATGGCAGTTCAGCTTGACACACTAATGATGGTACCGTTTGATCCAATGATAACAAGGGGTGAAGATATAGACTTTCTGATAAATCTCAAAACCGAAGGTATTGATTTCTTTCTGGATAGAGAACTTTCGATAAAACATCTTCCACCCCCTTCAAAGAGGGTTGAATGGAAAACATTAAGGGAAGATGCAATCAGATTTCTATACAACAGAAAAAAGATTCGGGATTTCAATCTTAATACTGCTTTTTTCGATCCATATCCGGGATTATTCCTCAAAGATGATCTGGAGGAAAGGATAATCGGAACAGCGAAACTTCTCATCGATGAATACAGGTCTCAGGGCGATAAAAACGCTATCGAGGAATGCAATAAGATAATTAAATATGTCAAAAGTGATCCCTTCAAAAATCTGGATATTAGAAAATGGCTCTCAGATCTCAAGACAATGTGGCAGAAAATAACACCGATCCTGCTTGAAACAGAGCCCTTTGTTTAAAAAGTAAAGCCTCCAAAATTATGGACTGAGCAGGGGGTTAACGGGTATCAAAATTTCATTCCCTGGCATTAATACTTCATTATATCCAATTCCATTTAATGCCAGCAACACCTCCATCTCAATCCTGTATCTTTTGGCAATATCCCAAAGTGTGTCTCCCCTGCGGATTGTATACCGTATGCTGCTGGAAATTAAACTGCTATAGTTTCGGAAATTATTCCGGATTGGTACTTTATTTATCAATCCCCCTTCCTTTACCGGAATTACCAACTCCTGTCCTGCATAAATCAGGGAACCTCTCAAACCGTTGATCAGTTTTATCAAACTCGGTGATGTACCAAACCTCTCGGCAATTTCACCAATGGTATCCCCACTTCTTACAGTATAAACTGCAACATCTTCTATATATTCTTTCTTGATTCCATGGTATGCACTTAGAAACGGAGCCAATGAACCAGCCGGTATTTTCAGATTATATCTTCTACCCGGAGGAGTTATAGCTCTTCTCAATTCGGGATTGAGAAACCTGATCTCCGAATAAGGTATCCCGGCTCTTCTACAGAGTTCTCTGATGCTGAGGGATTTTTCGAGCTCTAAAACCTGGAAAGTAAACTTTTTACCTGCATTTTCAATATTGAGATCAAATTCCGCGGGATTTTCGGCAATCCTGACAATTGCATAAAACCTCGGAATATACCAGGAAGTTTCTCTGCTCAAAACACCTCTTTTCCTTAAAATCCAGTAATCACTGGTCTTCCCCATTGCTATTGCCCTGTTAATATTTGCCGGCCCCGCATTGTAAGCGGCCAGTGCAAGTTCCCAGTTTCCATAATATCCAAAAAGTCTCTTCAGATATTTTAATGCAGCTTCTGTTGATTTTACCGGATCCTTCCGCTCATCCACCCAGTAGTCAATCCTCAGGTGGTAATCATATGCCGTTGAAGGCATCAGCTGCCACAGACCCACAGCACCTGCCCTTGAGCGAGCCCTTGGTGAACACCCACTTTCGATAATCGGCAGATAAATCAGAATCTCTGGTAGGCCAGCCCTGTATACACTTTTTAAAAACAGGTCTTTATAAATAAGAAAATTTCTCAAACCTCTTTCAAGAAATCTCTTTTCGTGCTCAAGAAGCCTCCTCGTAGCCTTTTGAACTTCCGCTCTTTCAAAATTATCAAGTTCAAAACCGAATAAGCCACAAATAGTACAAAATATGAATAACAAAGTTAGAAAAGATAGTCGGAATGCACCCATTCCACACTCTCCAGGCATTATCTGAATATACACATATCACTTTTAGTAATAAGAAAAATGACATATATCAATAAAAATGCAAAAAAAGAGGGAATAAAAATTATTCAGTTTTTAGAAGCTCTCAAATCGTGTAGAAGTAACTGGAGAGACCAGCTTCCCATGTAGTAATTCTCATCGATGGATACAACCAGATCACAGCGTCTATTTTTCTCAAATATCCTGAATGCTTTTTCTGATAATCCCCAGCCCACAACCTGAACCAATCCACTCCCGGCAGCTACGTGAAACTTCACATGCTCTCCCTCCTTTCCTATCCTTACTGGATCTATTACCTCAATCCCAAGGAGAGCAAACTGCGGCTGTGGATTTCCTACCCCTGTAGGTTCAAATATTTTCACTTCACTGGCCAGGGTAGAATTAATCATTTCTGGTTGAATGACAGCTTCTATCACCAGAACCTCCTTCTCGCCAAGAAGTTCCGGATTCCTTTTCAATACCTCTTTAATCCGCTCTCTGAATTCCTCAATATTTTCCGTTTCTATGGTAAAGCCCACTGCGGATTTGTGACCACCATACTTCAACAAAAGATCACTGCAGTGGGAAAACAGACCTACAAGATCAAAATTATTTCTTCCCCTTCCGCTTCCTATCCCAATTTTATCATCGTTAATTATGATTATCGTGGGCTTCAAAAACTTTTTCGATATCCTGCTTGCTATAATTCCCGATACTCCATGCTCTGCCCGGTCTGTAGAAAGTACAATAATAGGTTCCTCAGAATGATAACCATCGATCATGGGAGCTATTATACTGAGATTCTTTTCACCCTTTTCCTTTCTCTTCTCGTTTAAATCGACAAGTATCCTGGCAATCTCATTTGCCCTGTGCAAATCCTCTGTAATAAATAATTCTACAGCAATTTTTGCCTCACCCATCCTGCCCGCTGAGTTTATGAATGGCGCAATTCCCCAAGCAACATCCTTGGCTCTGAGACCTTCGGATGGAATGTCACAGTATCCCGCGAGCGTTTTTAATCCAACATTTTCTGTTCTGGGGATCTTCTTAAGCCCTTCTCTTACAATGATTCTATTCTCATCCTGCAGCGGCATGATGTCTGCAATTGTTGAAATTGCAGCGAGATCAACGAAATACTCTAGATAGTGCAAACACCTTTTTTGGTTTTTCCAAAATATTCGTAAAAAAGACTCTGAGAATTCCCTGACATTTGACACAGGCTTCGGATGAAGAATAACTATTTGATGAGAGGCATTATCTCTCAGCCACTCATCCATATAATCTGGCAACTTATCGTTTTCCCTTCTGATATAAGTCCATTCCTTTTTGAGTGGATAATGGATACTCTCCTCTATCGTTTTCTCTTCCAGAATAACTCCATTTACTATCTTTGTGGCCTTTACAGTTCCATTTTCGCTAAAAATCGGTACGAAAACCCTGTTGAAGTTTTTGGTATATGAAAAAACAAACGCATGGATAAATTTTAATACCACTCCCCCCGCTGAAAGATATCTAAAAGGATAATTTTCACCATCAAGTTTTGGATTTATTATTGCATAGGCTCGAGGAATTCTACCGGGTTGAATGTGGTGATCCAGTATAATGGTATCCATGCCAAGAGAGTTCGCATATTCCACTTCATCATAACTCGAAATACCAGAATCCACGAGAAGAATCAATTTTACATTTTCTTCACTTGCTATCTTTATTCTCTCTTTTTCTATACCATAACCAAACTCACCTTCCGGTACATCCCACTCCACACTGGCATCGACAATTCTAAGAATCCTGTAAAGCATGGCTGTTGATAGTACACCATCAACATCTCTATCGCCAAAAACAAGAATTTTTTCTTCATTCTCAACGGCACGTCTCACTCTGAGAACAGCCTTATGCATATCCCTGAAAAAGTAAGGATTGTATAGAGAGGTCAGGCCTGGCTTAATGTATCTCTTAAGTTTTTCCCTGTTATCTATTCCTCTCTGAACCAGAACCCTTGTAATTATGGGGCTTAAACCAGTGTCTTTTGATAATCTCTGTACTTTATCTTCGTCGACCTCCTTAAACTCCCATTCTGGAGCATTTTCGTGCAGATCTCCATTATAATCACTCATAAGGGCTCTCCTATCAGAATGTACCCATTACCAATTCAGGCAAAGCCCTCCTTTTTTCACCAATAATAAATGCCTCCTTTACCATCCTAATAGCCTCAACTAAATAAGACTCATCATTACAATGTATCCAGGCAAGAGCTTCTCCCCTATCAATTGCATCTCCAACTTTTTTATTCAGCATAACCCCCGCTCCATAGTCAATTTTATCATCTTTTTTAAATCTTCCAGCCTTCAGGTATATACATGCAACACCTATTTTCTCAGCATCTATCTCATTTATAAATCCCCGGTTTTCACTTTTAATCTCAACTATCTTGCTTGCAGAAGGTAACAGCTCGGGTTTCAGAATAGCATTTACATCACCGCCCTGTGCTTCCACTGAAAGCAAAAACCTTTCAAATCCCCTTCCACTTTCAAGACATTTCAAAACCTTTTCTTTCCCCTCCTCAAAACTCTGGGCCATTCCACCCAAAATAAGCATATAAGAACCCAATGTAACGGTTAATTCAATCAGGTCTTTCTCGCCTTCTCCCTTCAAACAACTTACCGCTTCTTTTATCTCAAGTGCATTTCCACATGCCTTACCAAGAGGTTGATCCATTCTTGAAATAATGCATGATACCTTTTTGCCAAGTTTCTGGCCCGTTCTAACCAGAGAAATGGCCAGAGACCTTGCTTCATCTACGGTTTTCATAAAAGCACCTTTACCACACTTAACATCCATTACAACTGCTTCTGCCCCTTCAGCAAACTTCTTGCTGAGAATGCTTGATGTTATAAGTGGTATACTCTCTATTGTAGCAGTAACATCTCTCAAAGCATACATTTTCCTGTCAGCTGGGGCAAGATATTCGGTTTGACCGCTCATTACATATCCAACATTCTTCAGTATCTTCTTAAACTCCCCTTCATCTAGATTAACCATGAAACCTGGTATAGATTCAAGCTTATCCAGGGTGCCACCCGTAAATCCCAATCCCCTCCCACTTGTCATTGGAACATACAAACCAAGTTCTGCCACCACTGGGGCAAGAATAATAGAAATCTTATCTCCCACCCCGCCTGTAGAATGTTTATCTACTTTTGGTCCCGGAATATTGCTGAGATCATATACCCTGCCGGAGCTAAGCATTGCTTTTGTCAGGAAAAAAGTTTCGTCAGAATCCAGCCCCCTTATATATGCCGCCATGAGCCATGCTGCCATCTGATAATCGGGAATGCTGCTCTCTGTATATCCTTTTATAAGAAAATCTATCTGTTGTTGGGTATTTTTGTTTCCATCTCTTTTATCAGCAATTATATCATAAACTCTCATTGGACACTCAAAATTAGACATTCGTTTTATTATATAACATGAAAATGTTTAATTTTCAAAGGAAAGGTGGTAAATAAAAAGAAGAAGAGCAGAGCTTTTTTATTTTTTAAATGCCCTCTCCTCCTGAATAAAAAGGACAACTGTAATTATAAAGGATATTAAAGTCAGAATAGTAAGAAGATGCGGAACCAGGGGAATTTCATTAACAATAAAAAAAGTCCTTAAACTTATAATGCTATAATTCTCAAGCAACTTTAAAATCACAGAAGAATAAATCAGCAGTCCACTTACTGCAAGAGCACCCGAGGAAAATCTTCTATAACTGACCCATAGTACAACTGAAAGATACAAAAGAGCAGTACCAAGGGCCATTTCTACCACATGAATAATCGGCTCTAACATTATGAGATCCAGACAATAAGAGCTTCTCACTATTAGGGCGAACTTCGAGTTTTCATAATAAAACGCAATTTGCTGATACAAAATAAAAAACCAACAAATATTAATATGAATTGTTCGAAGTTCGCCGGCACTGCAACATTTTTAGCGTCACTTTGCATCAGGATTTCTATTTTTCATAAAACTCGACATTCGCTATATTATCTATCGACTATATTCCATGAATATTGAATTAATCTTCTTTGCATATTTCTTTAAAGCTTCATCTTCATGTACCAGTGAGATATAAAGCGGATGAACAATGCTCGGTGAAAGGAAAATTCCCTTATTTAGAAGAAGAAAGTAAATGTCCTTCCAGTTATCAATAATCCATTGATTGGCAGCTATAAAGATGCTGCCCGAGTTATACTTAAACCATCTATCGTCTAGAAAAGAATATAAATGAGAAAGTTTTTGAATGTATCTTTCAACACCACCGAGTTTATTGAACAGGTTTATGGCTCTGATTGTCCCTTTAATAATAAAAAGTGGGGGAACCCATATTCCCGCTCCAATGCTCTCTATTAAGCTATTTTCAGTTATTCCAGAAGTAGCTAATCCGATAAAATTGCTGAAATAAATAGCAGTAATGGGAAGTCCAGATGCCATCCAGCTCCCGAGTATTCGACCATCAATGAAAGCCAAAAGTTTGCGGTGCTCATTTAAAAAAAGGTACGAAGAAAAATCTTTTTCTATTGAAAGCACAAAATTGCCGTTCTTTTTTAAAGTATTCAGGGTTTTTATTAGAAAATCAGCATTCATTGAAGGATTAAGCTCTATCAGGCACAGACTATTTCTGATGTGCTCTATTTCGGATACCCTACTCTCATCTACTGAAGATTTATCCGTTGAGGATTCGGATCCACTTATTACTTTAAATTTTTTCAGAAAAAGAGAGATTGTATATTCTCCATAATAACTACCTTTAATAAAAAGATTTTCTTCATTACCAATTGTTCCACACTGGTGTGCCCCAATCTTTGGTAAATCTTTAATTTTAGTTTTATAAGCTGTATCGGAACTAAAATAAAAAATCTCCCTGAAATCACTATTAAAAATATCGAGTAACGCAGGCAGGAAAAAAATCAGGGATTCATACGAGGGAAAGAAAAACCACTTTCTGTTTCTCTGCTCCTTGTTTTTACTGTTATTAAAAAAGGTATTTTCAAGCTTATTTGCAAGCATCTCGAGGCCTACCTGAAGGTAACCTGGTGCATAACCTCTTCCAAGCCAGCCCTTGAGAACTTTTGTAAGCTGAGGATGCGAATGTCCAATCAGTAAATCCCCATTTGATAGAAAAAAGTCAATGTATCTGTTCCCATCATAATCATAGATAAACTGTCCCTTACCCCTTTTAATTACAGGCAAAGGAAAACAGAACTCCAACCTACCCTTTTCGCCCCTAACCAGAGCTGAAAACACAGAGGTCTTATTTTTGAATAGCATACTCAGGCTTTTTCTGGTTATGAAATCATTGTTTTGCATAACCGTCTCTTTAAAAATTAAAATTAATAAATATGGCAAACTCAGAGTTTTCACAGAGTTTTTATAATAAAACGAAAAACTATATCAACTCTTCAACAAACCTGACATTCGTCTAAGTGTTGCAGTTATGGTAATACTTCATCTATTTAATAAACTTTGACCCGCCTTTGGCAATGCCTTTATAACACCTCCATAAACAAGAAGTCCTCCATAGGCTCCAACAAATGCCTGAATCACATTAAACGGAAGCTCGCTGGCAGCGGCTGCAATCCCCATCCCAGGCATAAATGTTTCAGAAATAAAATAAACGGCAACCATCGACAATCCAGCAAGAGGCATCAGATAATATTTGAGCTTCGAGAATCCGATCGTACCTGCAATGAATCCTTCCAGCGACTTCGCAACAAGAGTAACAGGTGCGAAAATGAAAAAACCACCAATTATATCTGCAATTGCACTACCCACGCCTCCTGCCAGTGCACCATATTTTCTACCGAGAAAAAGTCCGCAGAATACAACCGCTATATCGCCAACATTCATATAACCGCCTGTACCCGGAATGGGTATTCTTATGACAATCGTAAGAGCAGCGGTAACTCCCACAAGGATAATAACAAGGAATGCTCTCATTTCAATCCTCCCCCATTTCTCTTTTTATTGAATTAAAGACTATCCAGGCCCATGGAAACCACAGAATAATATTTCTAAACGCAGTTGCAACCAGTATTGTAGACCCTTTAAAAAATAGTTTGATACTTTTCAAAAATGATTTCTTCTCATATGGGTCGGGCCATAACCCCTCCATTATCAGTGCAACCCTTGTCATTTCCAGCCTTTCAATTGAAAACTCAAATGACCTGAAAATAAGTGCAATGGTAAGTCCTAATTTTCCCCATCCTGTAAAGTCAGTGGGAGAAACTATCTGCATAAATATGAGACCGGTAAAAAAAACTCCGAGAAGTCTCAGTGGATAGCTGAGATAATAAAAAATAAGTTCCGGTTTCCTTAATTCAATATAGGGAAGCGGTTGCCTTCCTTTCAAAATAAATAGGGTTACTATTACAAAATAGATAATAGTTCCCCCTCCCCAGAGGGAGAAAATAACCTTCAACCCTCTCTTACCGTACAAAAATGTAAAAAACAGTCCAGCAACAAAAAGCGAAATAATGAAGATTCCATATGAAAAATATCTGTATTTCAGTAAAAAGGGAAAGAAGAAGAAAAATATTCCCCCACCCGAGATTAAAATTAGAAACTTAATCCAGATATTATATCTTCTCAAACGGTCTTTTAAACTCATACTTCCCTGATTACCCCATTTTCAATCTCAATCACTGAACAATCAAGATTCTCGAGCAGTTCACTGCTGTGGGTTATGATTAAAATACTAACTCCATCAAGACTTTCCACAATTTCTTTTAGAATCCGGTAAAACTCAGCCTTTTCAGATAACCCTATTCCCCATGTAGGCTCATCGAGAATTATTAGTTCTGTAGAATCCCATATATTTGAAAGAAGGAGCAATACCTTCATCTGATACGGAGAGAGAAGTGAAATGGGAATACTTTCCTTAAAATACCGCTGAAGAAAATTAAAAGAGAACTCATTTCTATTTTTTCTTGCCGCCCTCTTGTATTCACCCGTACTGCTGTAAACCAGCTGGTGTTCGGGGAACTGACCTACATAGCATATTTCCTTAACCAATTCCTCTCTAGTATATTTTACGAGAGCTCTGCCATTTAACAGTATCTCTCCAGAATCAGGTCTATGCACCCTGCAAATAAGTTTTGCAACTGTAGATTTACCACTTCCATTTCTACCTATAAGAGCATATATCCTATTGTTACAAATATTGAAAGATGCTCCTTTAAGAGAAAAAGAACTTCTTTCTTTATCCACTGATGTGTAAGAAAAAGAAACATTCCTGAAAACAAGTTTTCTATTATTCTTATCCTCACGTTCTTCAAGCAATGCATTGATATCGTCAATCACATTCGAAATTTTTATCCTGAATTGTTCAAGCTCCCTCTGGCCATCCGGATGAATATCTTTACCATCAAAAAAATAGCTTTTGCTCGCAAACTCGAGGAGATGGGCATATTCCTCATCTATAACAACAATTCCACTCTCAGATTGCATTCTTTGAATAAGAATTTTGGTGAGTTGGAGTTTTACAGTCTTATCAAGCCAGCCAAAGATCCCGTGCAATACATAAAGCTCTGATTTCTTTGCAAGAGCGAGCGAGAGGGCAAGTTTCATCATCTCACCACCTGAAAGAGTCGAAATCTTCCTGTTTATAAAATCCTCTCCCATGCCAAGCGTTTCCATTATATCCAATACTATATCCGGCTTTGAACTCCTCATTTTTATTTCCTCGTACACTCTGGAAAATAAAATATGTTTTTCCGGGTCCCTTCCAACATAAACAGCCCCTGCCGGCAACCATCCAGAATGTACAGTGAGTTTTCCGTTAAAATATTTGAGGATTTCATTCAAAGGCTCGACAAACTCATCAATTTCAATTGGAAAAAGCCCGGCAATTATTCCAGAAAGTATGTACGTCTCCATACCCTCATAACCTGTAATCAGTGTAAGCGTACCCGGCCGAATATCAATTTTGAGTTCTTTAAACAATTCTTCGCTACCCACCATGTATGAAACAACCATTTCTGCCCTTACCAGTTAAAAAAAGTTTGGAAGTTATAATTTTAACTATTAAAATTAAACAATTAAAACCAAAATGAATATTGGAAAATAAAATGGATGGAATCAATTCAGTTGTAGAAAAGAAGGTAATTGAGAGCTCTAATTTCAAGTTAAGATACGAGCCCGAAGAGAAAATTGGAGTTCTCGTGGTGGACAGTTTTCCAGAACTTGGAAAAATAACTGCACTTAGGTTTATTGAATGGCTTCAGAACAATCCTGGTGGGGTTGTAAGTCTTCCAACCGGAAAAACTCCGGAATATTTCATCAAGGAAACAATGAGGTTCCTCCATAATTGGGAGGAAAAAGATGTAAAGAAAGAGCTTGAGGAATGGGGTCTTGATCTATCCAGAAAACCTGATATGAGAAGTTACTATTTTGTTCAAATAGATGAGTTTTATCCCATTGATCCGCAACAACATAACAGTTTTTACTATTACGTATATAAATTCTATATAAACGGATTTGGTTTCGACAGAAGAAAATCACTTCTGATCAACTGTGAAGAAATTGGTATGAATGGGCAGAGGATAGAGGAGGTGTGGCCAGAAGGGGAAGTTGATCTAAGTCTCAGGTACAGAAAGCCCTCAAATAAGCTCGAGATGTTGCAGAAAGAAGTTCTTGAGAGAGTTGATGAGTGGTGCAATAGGTATGAGGAAAGGATTCGTTCGCTTGGCGGTATAGGTTTTTTCCTGGGTGGTATTGGACCTGACGGACATATTGGATTTAACATCAGGGGATCCGATCATTTTTCAACTACAAGGCTTATGCCCGTTAACTATGAAACACAGGCGGCTTCTGCCCAGGATCTTGGGGGAATAGAAATTGCGAGAAAAAGGCTCGTAATAACAATTGGCCTTGCAACCATTACGTACAACCCGGAATGCGTAGCAATAATCATGGCAGCGGGGGAGGCCAAGTCAAAAATAGTAGCGGGTTCGATAACAAGTGAAAAGAGCATACAATATCCGGCCTCAGCTCTCCAGAGTTTGAGAAACGCGAGGTTTTACCTTACCAGGGGAGCGGCCATAAGGCTCGTATCAAGAAACATCCATCTTATCAAAAAAACAGACGGGCTTGATGATAGATTAATAGAGAAAATACTCATAGATACAGCCCTCAAAAAACTTAAGCCCATCAAAAATCTTACCAAAAAAGACATATTGGAGAACAAATATGGGAAAGAGCTTTTACCCAAAAGTATCGACATTGAAAAGTTAAAGGAAAAGGTAGAAAAAACACTCATCTCCAAAATTGAAAAGGGAAGAATTGTAAGAAAAAATGTCACCTTCTTACATACAGAACCTCACCATGACGATATTATGCTCGGATATCTTCCAGCTGTCGTGCGACATATAAGAGAACATAGTACAAAGCATTTTTTTGTTACCTTCACAAGTGGCTTCACTGCAGTTACAAATACTTTTATGCTGGAAAATCTCCTTTTACTGGACAGGTACCTGAGAAAATCTGCTTTTGATGAATTGATAAAAGATGGATATTTCGATCCAAACAATATCGTTGGAAAGAACAGGGATGTGTGGCAGTACCTTGATGGAGTAGCGGCAAACTCAAGATCCATGTGCAACGAGGGAAGAGCAAGGAGGCTACTGAGAAATCTTATATTTCTTTATGAGGAAACGGATATCCAGAGATTGAGGGATAGAATAAAAGAACTCATCAACTATTTTGAAACTCAATATCCTGGAAGAAAAGATCTACCTCATATACAGAGATTAAAGGGGATGTGCAGAGAATACGAAGGAGACTGCCTGTGGGGATATTTCGGATGGCACTCTGATTCTATATTCCATCTGAGACTGGGATTCTATACAGGTGATATCTTTAACGAGGAGCCAACAGTTGAAAGAGATGTTTTACCTATTCTGGAAGTGCTGAGAAAGGTAAACCCCGATATAATCAGCGTAGCTCTCGACCCCGAGGGAAGCGGACCTGACACACATTACAAGGTTCTACAGGCTTTTGCAGAGGCGCTTAAAAGATATGAGAAAGAAAGCGGGAGGAAAGATATAGAGATATGGGGTTACAGAAATGTCTGGTACAGATTTCATCCATCTGAGGCAAACATGTTCGTTCCTGTTTCCCTGAATATGCTTTCACTTCAGGACAGTGCATTTAAAAACAGCTTCCTATCACAGAAGGATGCATCGTTTCCCTCATGGGAGCACGATGGACCTTTTAGCGAACTGGCCCAGAAAATACAGGTTGAGCAATATCAGATGCTTAAAACCTGCCTGGGAAGAAAATTTTTTTATGAGCATGAAAGTGCCTTAATAAGGGCAACAAGGGGATTGGTATTTATCAAATCGATGAGCCAGGAAGAACTTTACAGTCATTGCAGAGAGCTGCGAAAAATAACCGAGAACATATAACCTTTTCACGTTTCAAATATAATTGCTGTTATAACCGTTATTAAGATACTCAATCGATTTTCACAGGTGAAAAAATATGCTTAAAATAATCCACCCAAAACAGGATCTTCACATACACACCACTTTTTCAACAAAGGACAGCTCAGTGGTTCCTGAGCAAACAATAGAACTGGTGGCCTCTGTAAGGCACGCAGAAATAATCGGGATTAGTGACCATTTCGAACACCTGACAGATGGCCTTTTTGAGATGTATTGCAATAAAGTTAGAGAATACGGGTTACTACTGGGAATAGAAGTAAATGGAGGAGACTATGCTCGTGAAGCCATATCAACACCGGTTGATTACTTTATCTACCACTGCAGGGATAGAGATGAAGATTACAGGGGTGTGGATATTCTTCTTGAATCAGGAAAGCCAGTAATTATCGCTCATCCATATTTTCTTGGAACAAACCTGAACAGGATCAGCAGAAGATGTATTATCGAAATTAATAACAGATATATATGGAGAATTGACTGGAAAAAAGAATTACAACCATTTGTAGGCAGATTTCGATTTATACTTAGTTCAGATGCCCACCAGCCTAACTGGTTGAGCCTCAATGTTGCGTATCATGTTGCATGCAGCCTGGGAATAGAGGAAACGGTACTTTTTTAATAAAAAATATGCTGATAACCTATTCAAGTTCTTCAACTGCTTTTCTAGCTGCTTCTACCCAACCCAGTCCTTTGAACCTCTCATGGGCATAAGCAATATGGGAAGAGAGGTTTATTCTTACTGAAAACTCAGGATATCCATACGATCTAAACCAGAAAATTATCTTTTTATAATCTCCACCCTGGGAACCAACACCTGGAATAAGTACAGGTATTATTCTGTCAGTTTTTGCAAGGTCCTTTATCAAAGCTCCCGTTTCTGCGCCCTGTGTTGCCCCTATTACAACACCAGCACCTGGATTTTTCCTGTTCAATTCAATTACGCTGGAAAAAACATGCTCGTATACCTTCTTTCCACCTTCTGTAAGGAGATACTCAATCTCTCTTGCTTCTGGATTCGATGTTAGCGTCAGAATATAGAATCCTTTTTCCCTGTATTCAAAGAAAGGTGCAAGTGCACCAATTCCGAGATAGGGGTTAAGTGTTACAGCATCCACTTTTAATTGTTTAAATGCGAACTCAGCATAGGCCTTTGAGGTTTTTCCAATATCACCTGCCTTTATGTCGAGGATTATGGGAAGTGAAAAATCCCTGGCCTTTTTCAATATCTCATTAAGGGCTTTTAAACCTTCTTCGCCATACCTCAGATAATACCCAATATTGGGCTTTACTGCGGATATTCTATCCCTTATTCCCTCCATTATTTCTATAAAATATCCAGCGATCCTCATATAAAGCCTATCCATCGATCTAAATCTCATCCTGTCAATGTCAGGATCCATTCCAAAACAAACAACAGAATTATTCTTCATGAAACTCTCTCTCAACAGCCTCAGATATTCGTTCATCTTTCCCCCTTTTAAACAATAATTTTTCAACAAACTTTTCTCGTCCTATTTCTGTAATAATTCCCATTCAGGTAAAAACAATTTTCATTAACAACAGTTATAAATGGTTTCACCTTCAATTTAAACCCCTGAAAGGGACTCCAACCCGCCTTTGTTTCGAATTTCTCTCCATCAATTCCGCCTGCGGTTACAGTAAAATCACCATCCTTCAGTACTACAACTTCAGCTGGATATCCCTCGTTTATCTCTGAATACAACTTTTTACAAAATATTTTCCTGGAATTAAACGAAGTTAATCTGAATAAAACGTCAAACCCTATTAGTTCCTCCAAAGCAGCAGAATAAATAACTGGAATCGTCGTTTCTAACCCAGGAAATCCGGCTGGAGGCGAAGGCAGTTTCTTCTCATCTACAGTATGGGGAGCATGGTCGCTACCAATTGTATCAATTAAGCCCCTTTCTATGGCCTCCCATAATGCTTCAATATCTTCCTTTTTGGAAAGTGGAGGCTTTACAGATGGAAGGCCCCTGTATGTATTACTCTCGAGAAATAAATGATGGGGGGTAACCTCACAAAAAATGTCTTTATAATTCTTTCTAGCCTTTTCTAAAAGTCTTAGTTCATCTTTTAAACTGATGTGACATATATAAAGGGGAGAAATCGAGGAATATTTCTTAAAGGCCGAATCATAACAAAAGAGAATTTTCTCTAATCCAGCAGTGCCACCGGTATGTATTAAAACGGGCCTAGGTTGTACAAAAACATTAATGAGAACTCTTTCATCTTTTACGAGGAGCCCCCCGGTTGTTTTATCAAGATAAACTTTTACACCGCATATATTTCTCTGAACCTCCTCTGAAAATATTTCTTCAAGGTTGCAATCGGTAAGGGCAAAATGAAAACCATAATTTACATAGCTTTTCTTTCCCGCAATTCTGATTTTTTTAAATAGCTCTTTCTTTGAAACAACTGGAGGTTTGTTGTTTGGCATATCCAGTATAGAAGTGACGCCCCCTTTTAAGGCAGCCTTTGAACAAGAATGCCAATCCTCCTTATACTCCTGTCCTGGTTCTCTCACGTGAACATGAGGATCAAACATACCAGGAATAAGGTATCCTCCCTCTCCATCCAGTATTTTCACCTCTTCCATACTCTCATCCAGAGTAGCCAGCCTCGAAACCTTTCTGTAAAGCCCCCTTTTTTTCAGACCTACAACACCCGTTTCTGAGCATATCCTGATAAAGCTATTTTCCCTTTTTGAGAAATACCTGGGCTCCCCGCAAAGAACACCAATAATCCTGGAACCCTGAATAGCAACGGATGATGAAATCCAGTCCCCCGATCTTAAAATTTTTATATTCTCAATTATAAGCACTTAAACCCCTCATAAATCTGAAATAATACAGATATGCATGATACAACTACCCATAAGTCTCAATCCTCTATTATTCTATTATTATGGAGCATTTTTGCATCCTATAAGGGAGGAGACAATAAATATTAAAACGAGTTAGCATCTCATAACATTTTTTAAACCAATACCATATGTATAAATAAAACTAGGAAATCGGAACAATCGAACCCGATTCATCGCGCCTGTACCTCCCAAACTCCTCTAATGAAGCAAGGTGATCTATTGGAAAAACCGGTCCTTCCACGCAGACCCTTTCGCCGGTATCATCTATGCAACAACTTCCACATATACCAACTCCACACTTCATCATTCGTTCAACACTCGCTTCTCCTTTCAGGCCAAGTCCGGTTAATATCGAAATACTTTTTTCTATAAATATTTCGGGACCACATAGAAATGAAAAATCAGGCTGGTATTTTTTAAGTAATTGCTCGAGATGATCTGTTAACAATCCTTTTAAACCATGGCTTCCGTCTTCTGTACATGTTTCAATATATATTTTATCATTAAGTCCCGACCTCTCCAGCATTTCAAATGTCCAGGAAAGTTCACTTCTACCTGATGCTCCCATAAAAAGCAGAACCTCTCTATCCATTTCAGCCAACTTTTTAGCTGCAAAAACGAGTGGTGCTATTCCGATACCACCACCTACAAGGAGAAACCTCTTTCCCGAAATCCCGTATGAAAACCCACTACCAAGAGGTCCCGTTAATCCAATGAAATCGCCCTTTTTTAATAAAAATATTTTTCTAGAGAATTCGCCCCTCTTTTTCACAGAAAATCCAATCACTGAACCATCAAAAAAACTTACTGAAAAAGGCTTTTGATCAACTCCAGGAATCCATATCATGTAGAACTGCCCTGGTTTTGGTTTACCATTGCCCCTGTATTTAAGATATATATTTCTGACAATACTTTTTGTATCCTCATATATATCAATTATCTCAGACACAGCAATACTATGTCCTGAACTGGAAAAGGGATTTATAAAATACTTTTTATTTTTCCTGTGAGAATATCCTATCAATTCATCTATGCTATCAATTTTATTTATTTGCATAAAATTCCTTATTTCTTCGTCAATCTTCTTGAAAACCGAAATGCCCTCCGTATAAATTGCTGTACCGAGGCCTATAAAACTGGCGCCCGCCATGATCAACTGAATTACATCATTTGCGTCTGTAACTCCCCCGGTACCTATTATTGGTACATTTACTTCAGAATAAACATCGTATACATTCTTAACAGTCAGCGGAAATATACTTTTACCCGATAAGCCTCCCGCTTTTGCCGATAGAACCGGTGTTCCAGTGGAAACATCTATAATCATTCCCTGCCCCAGTGTATTTGAGATGCATATTGCATCTGCTCCACTCTTCTCGGCTGCGCATGCAACAGCTACAAGAGAAGGAGCATCCGGGCTGAGTTTTGCTATAATAGGTTTTTTCGAAACTCCCCTGGTTTCCCTAACTATAATTCCTGTTCTTTCTGGACTGTATGAAACAGGTTTTCCAAACTCATCCTCAACATTCGGGCAGGAGAGGTTCAGCTCAAAACAGAGGAAATCAAAGGGATTCAGTTTTTCAACAAGCATAATAAACTCATCAATGGTATTTCCAAATATTGAAACTATAAGCGGAAAATCCATTCTCTCCCGGGAAATTTGCCTGATAAAGTCATCAACACCGGGATTTGAAAGACCAACACTGTTAAGTGCAGATCCACTGTAGCTATAAAAAATTGGTGCTTTATGACCCTTTCTTTTAGATATAGTAATAGATTTTGTTGTTACTGCTCCTGCTCCCTCGGTATGAACTCTTCTCAACGAGGCTAATGTAACGCCCAGGATACCGGAAGCAAGAATAAGAGGATTTTTCAACTCAGTAGAAAAGAGCTTCAAGGCTATGCCCTTGGCAAAAATGTTTTTTTACACCAAAATGGTCTAAAAACACATCAAGAACATTACTATATCAGATTATCTCCACTTCTGATTGTGCAACAAGCCTCTCACAATAATGACATCTGAGAACAATGGGATTTTTTTTTACTATTTTGAACCTCGTCTGCACATTCTCACTATTGGTAATACAATTTGGATTCAAACATCTGACTACATTGATATATTCATCGGGAATCTCTATTTTCCGCTTTTCAACCAAAACCCCATTTTTGATAATGTTTATGGTAGCAGTTGGAGCAACAAGCGATATTTTATCAGTTTCATCCTTTTTCAGAAACTTATTCTCAATTTTAACAATATCCTTCTTACCAAGTTTCTGACTTGTAAAATTAATACCTATGGTAAGAATACCTTTATTCTCGAGGCCCAGAATCTCAACTACTTTAAGGGCTTTTGTGCAGGGGATATGATCTATCACCGTTCCATCCTTAATTGCATATACTTTATATTCTTTCATTTCAATTCACCTCTTGTATATTCTTAGACATTTATCCTGCCCAGAACAAGCCCAAGTAACGCTGACCTGACAAATATTCCATTGTGCGCCTGCTTGAAATAAATAGCATTTTCAAGTTTATCTACCTCTGGAGATATCTCATTCACCCTTGGAAGAGGATGCATTATTATAGCTTTTCCGCCAAGTTTTTCCACAGTCTCAGGTGTTACCCGATAGGAACCTGCCACTTTTCTATACTCCTGAATATCACCAAAACGCTCTTTCTGAATCCTGGTCACATACAGGACATCAATTTCCGTTTCTACATCTTCCACATCATTGAACTCGAAAATCTCTGATCCATTCTGCTGCACTTCTTCCTTCAAGTCATCAGGAAATCTCAAAATTTCTGGAGATACAAAGTAGAGTTTTGAACCAAACATTGAGAGAGCATACGCAAGTGAGTGAACTGTTCTACCGTATTTTAAATCGCCCAGAAATGCTACCTTTAGATTTTCGAAACCACCGAAATACTCACTTATGGTAAAAAGATCAAGAAATGTCTGTGTGGGATGCTGATTTGCTCCATCACCCCCGTTTATCACAGGTACACTCGAAACCTCAGATGCAAGACGCGCAGAACCTTCGAGAGGATGTCTCATTACTATCACATCACAGTATCCAGATACAACTCTGATTGTATCAATAAGGTTTTCACCTTTTTCAATAGAGGTGAACTTGGTACCTGTAAACCCAATAACCTCCCCACCCATTTTTCTCATTGCAGATTCAAAAGACAGGCGCGTCCTGGTACTTGGTTCAAAAAAAAGGGTAGCGAGTACTTTACCGGCCAGGCAACCTTCGTGCATCCCTTTTTTCACCTCTGCTGCTTTCTTTATAATAAGCAGCAAAAGATCAGTGCTCAGGTCCCTTAATGATACAATACTTTTTCCTTTTAAAGGATTCATGGGCAAATCCTTATCAGGATTTCTATTAGAATTGAACTTAACTACCGCTTCCCCAGCAGGTTGGAAAAAACCATCGGATTCCACAGAAGATTACCTACAGTTGTTTCAAGCCTCTTGAACCCGGTTTTTCAGCCTTCAAACCTTTTTGACAAAGGGGGCAATTATCGGGATTATAAACTGGTATATCCATCTCAAGGCATGCATGGAAAGGCTCAGACACTTTAAATTTACCACCTGACCTATCAACAATACAACCGTATCCCACTACTCTGCCCCCACATCTTTCAATTACATCCTTTACTTCAAGAACAGAACCGCCAGTTGTTATTACATCTTCAACAATCAGGCATCTCTCTCCCGGTTTTATCACAAACCCTCTTCGGAGTGACATTTTTCCATTTATTCTCTCAGTATATATAGACCTGAGTTTTAGTAACCTTGCCACCTCGTATGAAACAAGTATCCCACCAACAGCAGGTGCGACAACTGTATCAATCTTAATTTTCCTGAATGATTCAGCTATATCTTTCATAAACTCCGAAGCTTTCTCTGGATAGGAAAGAAGGAGAGCACATTGAACATATTTTTCCGAATGCAGCCCAGATGTTAAAATAAAATGTCCCTCAAGTAATGCGCCTGTTCCTTTCAATATCTGGATTGCCCTATCCTCTTCCATTTGTATGTTTATCCTCTATGATTTTCTCTTTACAGCCCCCAATTGAAAATAAATAATTTTTTTCATTAATACATCTTTAATACATTTTCAAGAAAACTCACCAATCAGACATAAAAAAAACTTTCTCTTAAAAAAGAGAAAGTTTTTAAATAATTCACCTGCATCGTAACTTGTTTTAATAAATCCAGCTCGATTGTGTTTTTCTATTTTTATAATGAACATCTCCATTTGGGTATGGATAATATCAAAATTAATATCCCAGGTCAAGCAATTATTTTTGAATCATCAAGAATTTTTATACCTATTATTTTTTCAACAAAATATCTGTAAACTGTACAACTTCCTGACAATTCGGGATGAAAGGACGCGGCAAGTAGTCTTCCCTGCCTTACAAGCACAGGCTCTCCACTTTTTAACCTTGCCAGCACTTCAACACTCCTGCCATATCGTTTAATCCTCGGTGCTCTGATAAATATCGCTTTAAAATTTTCTTCACCAATCTCTGGAATGGAAATATATTCCTCAAAGCTCTCTATCTGTCTTCCATATGAGTTTCTTTCAACAATAAGATCCATGGCCTCCAGAGTTTTCTGGACTGTATTAACAACCCCCTTTGATAAAATTATCATTCCTGCACATGTACCAAAAATTGGAAATCCACGATAAATCATGTTTTTCATCCTATCAAAGAGTTTATTTTTAACCAATAATCTGATAATGGTAGTGCTTTCACCACCAGGGATTATAAGCCCGATAACCCTTTCGAGTTGCTCGGGATATCTGACAAACTCCACCTGGAACCCCAGTTTTTCAATTACAGCACCATGTTCATAAAAAGATCCCTGTAAGGCAAGGACACCTATCCTTTCATCCATGATTACCACCCCCTCAGTGCCAGTCTACTGTTTTCATCAATTGTAGAGATATCAACTCCTCGGATTGGCTTACCAAGGCCTCTCGATACCCTGGCAAGAATATCTGGATTATCATAATTAACAGTTGCCTCCACAATCGCCCTTGCCCTTCTCACCGGATCCTCAGATTTAAAAATACCCGAACCTACAAAAATACCCTCAGCTCCAAGTTGCATTAACATCGCTGCATCTGCAGGAGTGGCTATTCCTCCCGCTGCAAAATTGACCACAGGAAGTTTTCCAATTTTATGCACTTCCTCAACCAGTACG